>JBJTXF010000222.1:0-4637 GCA_046082145.1 Limnohabitans sp.
TCAGCACCCGTTGACCGATGGCCGCCAAAGCCGCCGCCAAGTTGATGGTGGTGGTGGTTTTACCCACACCGCCTTTTTGATTTGCAATACAAAAGATATAAGCCATGGTGTTTTATTTCTGTAAAACCAAACGTAAACCAAAACCCAAGAGTGCAACCCCCGCGATTTTTTGCATCAATTGCCCAATCAGCGGATAAGTTTTCATTTTCCCAGCCAAGCCATGGGCCAGCAGTGTCAAGCCCGCACCATACATGAATGTCAGCACAGCCACGGTGAGCGACATGCTGGCGAATGTCAACCAACCTGGGGCTTGTTGAGGATCGATGAACAACGGGAAAAACGCCATATAAAACACAATGGCCTTCGGATTGAGCAGGGTGATGAAGAAGGTTTGTCGGAAAAACCGGCCCGACGACATGTCCAGCAAGGGCGCATCTTTTGGCTTTGCGCGAAGCATTTGCACACCTAAGTAGCCTAAATACACAGCGCCCGCCCATTGCAAAGCATGAAACCATGTTGCCGATGCTTGCAACACCGCCGCCAAACCAGCGACAGCCGCCCACATCAAGACCTGGTCTCCGGCGATGACGCCCCATGTTGCACTGAGCCCCCCTTTGCGTCCACCTTGTGATGTTGCGGTCAGCAATGCCAAATTACCGGGGCCAGGAATCGCCAAAAAGAGGATGACAGCGCCGACAAAGGCCGGGTAATCGGAAATACCAAACATGGTGCTGGTGTTGGTTGTGAAGTTTCAGGGGATCAGAGTGTAACTGTCCAGGATGGAGTTTATGGCGAATGTTTCACGTGAAACGTTCCCTGTCCGAAAAAACCACTGTGTCATATGCCAGATCGTAAATTTATTTTCGCTTATAGACTTTAATTCATTGACTCGCCCCAGACATTGAATGGGGCTGCTGGTGGCTTGGTTATCCTTGAATTTTTGTTGAGGCGTTTTATTCAGGGACACCGCTTTTGGGCTTGAGCCAGACCAGGCACCGATCGGCATCTACCCCGGGGACAGTCAATGTTTGTATCTGTTCAAGCCATACGCTGTCTGGCAATCGCTCTATTTCAGCATGCGGGTACTTGCCTTTCATGGCCAACCAGCGGCCGTGGGGCTTAAGCACTTTGACCGACCACTGGGTAAAGTCGACCAATTCAGCAAATGCACGGCATGTGACTAAGTCGAATGCTTGGGTTTGGTCTTCTACCCGGCCATGCACAGAGACAAGATTCGAGAGCTTGAGGCTGTGCGCCACCGTTTGGATAAAAGCGGCTTTTTTGGCCACGGTGTCAATCGCGGTCACGCGCCAGTGCGGACAGGCAATGGCAAAAACCACCGACGGCAAACCGCCTCCGCTTCCCACATCCAACAAATCGCAAGCAGCGGGAAACGCATGCGATACAGCGGGGATGGCAGCTAAACAGTCCAATAAATGATGCGACAGCATCTGCTGGGGCTCACGCACCGATGTCAGGTTGTAGACCTTGTTCCATTTCATCAGCAGCGAAAGATAGGCCAATAATTGCCCCTGTTGTTCTTCGCTTAATGACAGCGCCAACGCAGATAAACCTTGGCTCAGGCCCCGGGCCAAAGCGTCGCTCAAGCAACTGCCTCGTTCTTGCCTGTGGCCCAGTCACCATGTTTGGCGCGCCGCAAATGCACCAAAAGCAAGGAAATAGCCGCCGGCGTGACACCAGAAACTCGCGATGCCTGCCCCAAGGTCTGAGGACGAAGCTTGTCAAGTTTTTGTCGAACCTCCATGCTGAGAGCAGGTATGGCGAGATAGTCCAGGCCCTCCGGCAACGGCAAGTTTTCGTAATTTGCCGCCCGACTGACTTCTTCTTGTTGTCGATGGATGTAGCCCGAATATTTAGCATCGATATCGAGTTGTTCGACCACCGTTTCACGTGAAACATCATCTAAGGATTGTATGTCGGGGCTGGAAAACCGCCCGGCCTCAAGCCCGGCCAGCATCTCGTAACTGACATTGGGCCGCCTGAGCAAATCTGCCAGACTGTGTTCATGGGTAATCGGTTTTCCCAAAACGCGTATTGCTTCTTCTGGAGACAGGTTTTTCGGGTTGACCCAAGTGCTCGCCAACCGTTGTGTTTCACGTGAAACCAAGTCGCGCTTTCGGCAAAATGCGTCCCATTGTGCGTCTCCCACCAAGCCCAGCCCTCTGCCCGCTTCGGTCAGGCGGGCGTCGGCGTTGTCTTCGCGCAGTTGCAATCGGAACTCTGCACGGCTGGTGAACATTCGATAAGGCTCCAACACACCTTGTGTGATCAAGTCATCGACCAACACGCCTAAATAAGCTTGGTCGCGGCCAGGTGTCCATGGCGCTTGGTCACGGCATTGCAAAGCCGCATTCACGCCGGCATACAAACCTTGCGCAGCGGCCTCTTCATAACCCGTGGTTCCATTGATCTGGCCCGCGAAAAACAAACCCTCGATCTGCCGAGTTTCAAAGTTCGGCTTGAGCTCACGGGGGTCAAAATAATCGTACTCAATCGCATACCCTGGCCGCAATATGTGCGCGTTTTCAAGCCCGGACATTGAGCGAACCATGGCATACTGAATATCAAATGGCAAGCTGGTTGAAATGCCATTGGGATAGTACTCGTGGGTGGTCAATCCTTCGGGCTCTAAGAAAATTTGATGGCTGGTTTTATCGGCAAAACGACTGATCTTGTCTTCAACGCTGGGACAGTAACGCGGTCCCACGCCTTCGATTTTTCCGGTGAACATAGGGCTTCGATCAAAACCGCTGCGAATGATGTCGTGGGTTTTTTCGTTGGTGTGTGTGATCCAACAAGCCATTTGCGCTGGGTGCATGTCCCGCGTACCCATGAAACTGAACACCGGCATGTCGGGTGATTCGCCTCCGGGCATACCGTCACCCGGCTGAAGCTTGCAGCGCTCAAAATCAATGGTACGGCCGTCAAGGCGCGGCGGTGTTCCAGTTTTCAAGCGGCCCTGTGGCAACTTCAACTCTTTGAGGCGCGCCGACAAACGCAACGCCGGCGGGTCGCCCGCTCTCCCGGCAGAATGATTTTCTAAACCCACATGTATTTTTCCGTCAAGAAAAGTACCGGCGGTCAAGACCACAGCTTTGGCCGTAAAGCGAATACCCACTTGCGTGGTAGCGCCTGTGATTCTTGCGCCCTCTATCATCAAGTCTTCGACCGACTGCTGGAACAACCACAGGTTGGCTTGGTTTTCAAGACGGTGCCGTATGGCTGCTTTGTACAGCACTCGATCGGCCTGCGCTCGAGTTGCTCGCACAGCTGGGCCTTTAGAGCGGTTGAGAATTCGAAACTGTATGCCCGAGGCATCCGTGGCCAATGCCATCGCGCCGCCCAGTGCATCAACCTCTCTGACCAAATGGCCTTTGCCAATGCCACCGATGGATGGGTTACAACTCATTTGACCCAAGGTTTCGATGTTGTGGGTCAATAGCAAAGTTTGACAACCCATGCGGGCGCTGGCCAGCGCCGCTTCGGTGCCCGCATGAACACCGCCGACCACGATCACATCGAAATGTTGCGGGAAAAGCATCTGTTTGCCTTGTTTAGTCAAACCCTAAACATCAATATTGGCTGCACGCAAAGCATTGCCCTCGATAAACAAACGACGCGGCTCTACCTCATCACCCATGAGCATGGTGAACACCCGGTCAGCCTCGATCGCGTCATCAATTTGCACACGCAATAGACGTCGTACCGCTGGATCCATGGTAGTTTCCCATAATTGTTCGGGGTTCATCTCACCCAAACCTTTGTAACGTTGACGAGCCGTGGCATGTTCCGCTTGGGCAATCAACCAACGCATGGCTTGTCGGAAGTCCGAAACTTTTTCTTCTTTGCGACGCTCACCTTCGCCGCGCTCGACCCGTGCACCGTCACCCAACAAATCGCGGAAGGTCGACGCGGCTTCTGACAACGCCGCATAGTCAGCACCGTGAACGAAGTCTTGGGTGATGACGCTGCTTCTCACATTGCCGTGGTGGTGGCGACTGATACGCAACACCGGTTTGTCGGTGCGAATATCAAATTCAGCCGCCACCTCGGAACCACTGCCTAACGCTTGGAGCTTGGTTTGCAGCCCCGACGCAGACAACAGTGCTGCATCCATATTGTCCAGATTCAAGGACACACCATCGGCCATGGCGCGCAACGCCTCTGTGTCCATGATGTTGCTCAAGCGATTGATGACCGCTTCAACCAATTGGTGTTTGCGCGCGAGCTCTGCCAACGTGTCGCCGCTCAATGTTTGTGGATTTGCGCCGCCGGTGAACAAGCTGGCATCTTTCAAAGCGATACGCATCAAAAACATATCCAAGGCGGGTTGGTCTTTGATGTATTGCTCCTCTTTGCCAACCTTGACTTTGTACAAAGGCGGCTGAGCAATGTAAACATATCCGCGCTCGACCAGCTCAGGCATTTGTCGGTAGAAAAAGGTCAACAACAAGGTACGAATATGGGCGCCGTCCACGTCGGCATCGGTCATGATGATGATGCGGTGATAACGCAGTTTGTCGATATTGAAATCGTCCGTGCCAGATTTGCCAGAGTCTGCGCTGACCTTGCCAATGCCGGTTCCCAGGGCAGTGATCAGCGTGAGAATTTCGTTG
>JBJTXF010000223.1:0-4832 GCA_046082145.1 Limnohabitans sp.
CCATAAAGGCAACAGCACCAGCAAAGCGATGCTGACCCGCAACCAGGCTGTTGTCCAAGGACCGAACTGTTGTGAGGCCATGCGCATGAACACAAAAGACGATCCCCAAATGGTGCCAAGTGCCACAAACTCCGGCAACCAGCGTTGCCAGCGAACGCCAGCAGTCACAACAAGCTGCCTTCGAGTTTGAGCAATGCGCGTTTTCGATCCAAACCGCCTGCGTAACCAGTCAACCCGCCATTGCTGGCCACGACGCGGTGACACGGCAGAAAAATGCTCAATGGATTGCGCCCTACCGCCATGCCCACAGCGCGAGCCGATTGTGGTTTGCCAATGAAGCGCGCAATGTCCGCATAGGACGTGAACTGACCAAAAGGAATCATGGCCAGCGCTTGCCACACCTGCTGCTGAAATTCCGTACCGCCTGCCGGCGTGAGCGGTAATTCAAACAGTTGTCGTTTGCCTGCGAAATACTCTGCCAATTGCGTCTTGGCTTTGACCAGCCAGCATTGGCTGGGACCCCATGGCAGGTGCTGCAACCTGGGGAAATGTTTCTGGTGTTCAAACCATGCGCCACAAAGTCCTTGCTCGCTGGCCAACAAAGTCATTTGTCCAAGCGGTGTGTGTATCGGCATGAGCCATTGGTTGTGTGTGAAGGGGGGAGACGCTTGGCTTGGGTTCATGTGTGCATTATTTATGAAAATGTATGCGTGCTTGATTCGTGGATGACCGATACATATTTGCGCAAAATCCGCCCCCTACAATGCTTTCGATGATGATTGAGCCCTCCATTTTTAAAGCGTATGACATACGTGGCGTGGTACCGGTTGCATTGCATCCTGACATGGCGGTGGCCTTGGGCCGCAGTTTTGGCACGCAAGCCATGGCCCTCGGCCAGCAACGGGTGGCGGTGGGGCGTGATGGTCGTTTAAGCGGTCCCGACTTGTCGCAAGCGCTGATACAAGGCTTGGTGCAAGCGGGCATACACGTGTTGGATGTGGGCATGGTGACCACGCCGCAGTTGTATTTCGCTGCCAGCACTTTGTGTGAAAGTGGCATTCAAATCACGGGCAGTCACAACCCCAAGAATTACAACGGTTTCAAAATGGTCATGGCCGGTCGCGCTATTTACGGTGACGATATACAAGCTTTGCGACACATGATGCAAGACGAAACATGGCAGTTGCGCGATGGAGGCCTTGTGCAAACCGTGTCTGTCTTGCAAGCCTACGAAGAACGCATCGTGCAAGACATTCAGCTTGCGCGACCCATGCGCATCGTGGTCGACTCGGGTAACGGCGTAGCAGGTGCCACTGCGCCGCACATTTTGCGTGCCATCGGTTGTGACGTGATCGAATTGTTCAGTGAAGTCGATGGCCATTTCCCCCATCACCACCCAGACCCGAGCAAGCCTGAAAACTTGCGTGATTTGATACGCGTCTTGCAAGACACCGATGCAGAACTGGGCATGGCATTTGATGGTGACGGCGATCGCTTGGGCATTGTCACTCGTGATGGTCAAACCATTTACCCTGACAGACAAATGATGTTGTTCGCGCGTGATGTGTTGTCACGGCAACCGGGCGGCACCATCGTGTTTGACGTGAAATGCTCGCAGCAACTCGCCCCTTTTATTCGCGAGGCCGGTGGAGTGCCGTTGATGTTCAAGACCGGACACTCACTGATCAAAGCCCAAATGAAAGCCATCGGTTCCCCTTTGGGTGGTGAGATGAGTGGCCATGTGTTTTTCAAAGAACGCTGGTTTGGTTTCGACGATGGCACGTACGCGGGATGTCGCTTGCTGGAAATTCTCAGTCGCCATGAAGATACCAACCAGGTGTTGCACAGCTTACCCAGCAGTGAGTCCACGCCTGAACTCAATGTCGTATGCGAGGAAGGCGAACCGCATCGCGTCACCGCTGAGTTGCTGGCGCTTGCGTCTTCACACGGCTTACCCAGCCCGGAACATCAACCGGTGTTGTGCGACATCGATGGCGTGCGTATCGACTGGAACGATGGCTTTGGTTTGGTGCGGGCCTCCAACACCACGCCAGTGTTGGTACTTCGCTTCGAAGGCCAAACGACTGAGGCATTGCGGCGCATTGAATCTGACATGATGGCTTTGCTGCGACGTGTGAAGCCCGATGCCCGGGTGCAAGAGGCAGTGCATTGAGGGTTCTGGTGGTCAAACTGTCTTCTTTGGGTGACGTGGTGCACAGCTTGCCCGCTGCAATTGACATGCAAATTGCAATACCAGGGATACACATCGACTGGGTGGTGGAAGAAGGGTTTGCACCGCTGTTGCGGTTATGCCCCGCAGTCAACCGTGTCATCCCATGTCGATTGCGCGCATGGCGCCAGCAATGGTGGTCTGCTCAAACCCGTGTTGAATGGCGTGCATTTGTGCAGGAGTTGCAAGCCCATGCATATGACGCTGTCATTGACTTACAGGGATTGACCAAATCCGCCTTGATCGCTAGTTTGGCCCGCATGACTGACAAAGGCCAGCGAATTGCCATGGCCAATCGCACCCAAGGCTCAGCCTACGAAGCGCCTACTCGCTGGGTGGCTGATCAAGCGATTGCATGCGCTTGGCGCAGCCACGCGGTGCAGCGTGCTCGCCATGTGTGCGCTCAGGCACTGGGTTATGCCCAAAGCACACAGTCGCGCCAAACGGTGTTTGTCGCTCCTGACCCACACATGGTGCCTCGCACCGTGGCGTTGATACACGGTACCTCCCGCATTGACAAGACATGGCCATTGGCACATTGGATCGAACTCGGTTTGCAATTGAATCAACTCGGTTTTGCACTGGCGATCCCACAATCTAACGATGCAGAAGCCAAGACCGCAACAGCCATCGCCGCTGCGGTTCTCCGTGCCGAGGTTTGGCCGCGCGGGGACGTGCTGTCCTTGACCCGTTCGCTGGCAGCTTGCACAGGCGTCATCGGGGTCGACAGCGGGCCCAGCCATATTGCGGTGGCATTGGGTTTGCCGCATGTACAAATTTATAACTTTGACACGGCCTGGCGCACTGGCCCACTGGATTGCGCATGGCAGCAAAGCGTGTTTGATACACCGTGCCCCACACCTGAAGTGGTATTGCATGCATGGCTCAATGGTTTACAAGCACATGTTTTTGCGACGGAGCGCCACGCATGATCTTGTTCGCGTACGGCTGGCTCATGCGCTTGTTGTCACCGTTGTTGTTGCTCAAGCTGTATTTGCGCTCGCGCAAAGAGCCGCTGTATGGGGTGTCGGTGTCAGAGCGCTTCGGTTTTTACGGCATGCCAGCGCGCCCTGGCGGTGTTTGGATTCATGCGGTGTCACTCGGTGAAACCCGGGCCATTCAAACCTTGGTGGCTGCGCTTCGCAAAGTGCATCCCGGTGTGAAGTTTGTATTCACCCACGGTACGGCAACCGGTCGAGAGCAAGGTTTGGGTTTGTTGCAAGACGGTGATGTGCAGGTATGGCAACCGTGGGACACGCCGGAGATGGTGGCCAGGTTTTTGCGGCATTTTCAGCCCCGCGCGGGTTTTTTGGTCGAAACCGAAGTCTGGCCGGTGATGGTTGATCAGGCACACAAACACGGCGTACCGGTGGTGCTTCTCAATGCGCGACTCAGCGCCAAATCGTTGCGCCGCTCGTTGCAATGGTCGGCCTTGTCGCGACCGGCATTCCAAAAGTTGCATGGCGTCTGGGCGCAGTCCGAGCAAGACGCCAAACGCTTTCAGGCATTGGGTGTCACGGTGCAATCGGTCATGGGTAACCTCAAGTTTGACGCAGTGCCAGACAGCCAACAGTTGGAAAATGGGCTGGCATGGCGCAAGTCCATGGCCAAACCGGTGGTGTTGCTCGCTATTTCCCGTGAAGGGGAAGAGGCTGCATTGTTGGATTTACTGGCGCAGCAACCGGCTTATTTACATGATGTGCAATGGTGGTTGGTGCCTCGCCATCCGCAGCGTTTCGAGCAAGTGGCTGCCTTGGTGCATGCCAAAGGCTTCTCCTTGCAAATGCGCAGCGATTGGGGTGAGACACCAGAATTGCAAGCGTGTCGCAGTGATACGCAAGTGGTTTTGGGCGACAGCATGGGTGAAATGCCGTTTTACTTTGGCGCGGCCAGTGTGTGCTTGTTGGGGGGAAGTTTCGAGCCCTTGGGTGGACAGAACTTGATTGAGGCCTGTGCCTGTGCTTGCCCTGTGGTCATGGGGCCGCATACATTCAATTTTGCGCAGGCAGCGCAATTGGCGCTGCAAGACGGGGCAGCGATACGGGTACAAGACATGCCCCAAGCCATGGAAATCGCCCACCAACTTGCGCTGGATCGCGCCGCTTGTCAGCAAAAATCGATATCGGCGACGGAGTTTGCTGCACGCCACCAAGGCGCCGTTGCGCGTTGCCTGCAGTTGATGCAGCCTTGGTTGTAAAAGCGATCAGGGAACCAGCAAGCTGTTGATGTTTTGCAGGTCTTGGAGTTGCAATACGCCGCTGAGTTGACGCAATTTCAAGTGCCCCATCAGCACGTCATAGCGTGCCTTGGCTAACTTGGCTTTGGTATCAAACAACTTGCTTTGCGCATCCAGCACATTGATGTTGATGCGCACACCGACGCTGTATCCCAATTTGTTGGCGTCCAATGCCACTTGGCTCGAGTCTTCAGCCGCTTGCAATGCTTTGACATAGCTCACGCCGGACACCACCCCGTAAAACGCGCTGCGGGTGTTTTGTGCAACGGTTCGCGTAATAGCATCCACATCAGATTCGGCTTTTTGGGTCAGTACCATGGTTTCTTTCACACGGTTGGTCAAAGCATTGCCGTTGAACAATGGATA
>JBJTXF010000224.1:0-2651 GCA_046082145.1 Limnohabitans sp.
CACCAACGCTCGAACCAGCGAAAGATCGGGTGAAAGCGTTTATCAGGGTGTTTTTCAAGTTGGCGGTAAATGGTGATGTACCGCGCATAGCCAATTTTTTCGGACAGGTAGGTGGCGTAAAAAATGAATTTCGGTTTGAAAAAGGTATAGGACTTCGTGCGTTTGAGTTGACCCAGATCGATGCCCAGATCGAAGTCGCGTAACGACTGGTTGATGAAGCCTGCGTGACGCGATTCGTCGCGCGCCATGAAGGTCATCAGTTGTTTGATGTCGGGGTTTTTCACATGCTTGCGCACTTCGTTGTACAAGATGCAACCCGAAAACTCAGAGGTCAACGAACTGATGAGAAAGTCCAAAAACTCTTGGCGCATTTCGGGCGACAACTGCGGCATCAAGGTGCGCACTTCGTCGGCAAACGCAGCGTCGCGTTGAAAGTGGTCGTGGTTGTTGTCGCCCTCGTACTCTTTCATCATGGCGTCCCATTCGGCGCGCACAGGTTCCACATTGATGCGGTCCATCGCGTCAAAGTTGGTGGTGTAAAAGCGAGGACTCAACACCGTATTGCGAACCGCTTTGGCGTTGGCGTCAGCAGCGTTTTCGACCGTACCGATCAGCAATTCAACATGGTCAAAATCTAGGGTGGCGGCTTGGTTCATGGCTTACTCCTGGCTAGCAATCTGAGAAGGTTTGGCGTGCACTTGCAGTTGGGCAAAGGACGACATGTTGGTCGGGCCAAAGGATTCAAGGTCGATGCGCACACTGGTGGCGGGGTCGTTGAGCGTGAGGCGGCCATCGGTGTGACCGATGAGGTCAAACGCCGGCCCCGCGCCAATGCCCCTGCGCATGCGCTCACGCGACAAGGTGCGCAGCGTGCCGCGCACAAACCCTTGCTCGCCTTGGTAGCGCGCGATTTCCATCTGATTGTTCGCATCCAACACGGCAATATCACCATTCGGGCGGTCTTCAAACCGCAGTGTCAATTGCCAGCTAACGGGGGCATCGTTTTGCGGTGTCACCATACCTTGGCTGCGCAATAAGGCGACCACCAACAGCACGCTGCTGAGAAAGCCGACAAAAATCCAACCGGTCAGACTGTGTTGGCCGGGCAGGTTATGGTTGGACAGGGATTGGCTCATGTGGAATATGCTCCTTGGTTCATGTCCATGTCGCGCGGGTTGTCAATGATGTCTCCCAACATCACTGGCACTTGGGGATTGGCGGCGCGCCATGCTTCAACCAAACGTTCACCCACGCGAACTGCATCAGGAATACAACGCAAACAAGGTTCTGGGTTTTTCAATGCCCATGGCTTGGCATGCGGCCAGAGATTGAGCCAGGCGATGTGGTCGTCACCGCCCAATCGCAAAGCGATGTCGCCGCTGCCGCTTTTCAGCGGCTTGACACTGGCCGCCGCCACCAAACGCAAAGGCAGGTTAAAGGTTAGCGTCAACACAATTCCGATGCGCATGACCACGCGCTTGCTGGTCAAGGTGTAGAGCGCGGTTTGCGCTGTCATCCAAGCCAACCAGGTCAGCACGGCCAAAGCCGTCAGGCTCAACACCAAACTGGTAGTCAGCGGCACCCAAAAGCGTGGTTGCGGTTCTCCCATCAGGTACACGGTTTGCAACAGCATCATCACCACGAAATACACAGCCAGCGTGCGCACATGAAACACATGCAACGCCATGGGTTTCCAGTCGGGTCTGCCTTGCCATATCAGACGCTCACCGTGGGGTAATGCCTCGGGCAGCCCGGGGGCTGCCTCGAATTCGTGTTCGTGGTGAGGATTGATATTCAAAACAGCGGCTCCTGACGTTCCGGCATGGCGTAAAGCGTGCCTGCGCCGTAATAGGCTGTGATTTTTTCTTCCTCAAGTAAGGTGATTTGGGTGTCGCTTTTGGTTTTCGGAACATTGGCAAATTGCTCGGCCAAGATGGATGACACAAACACACCACGGCGGTTGATACGTGAAAAGGTCATGGGCAAGAGCACTGTGCCACCCGAATGCAAGGACACTTCGATGTAACGGAACATCATCTCGCAACGGTCCACCCACAGGTCTTTCACATGCCCGGCTTCGTAGCGGTCTGCGCCATACACAGGCAGTCCGCGTGGGTCGATGTCGGGTGACATGACATCGTGGTCTGAGGCCACGCGCAAAGGCACGATTTTGATGTCGTTTCCGTGGTAGAGATCGGGTTCATCCGCACGTGCCGCCCATGCGCCTGGACCAATACCCGCCAGCAGCGGATCGCCAACCGGTTCCAGCGGAGCACCCAGCCAGGGATGCGCAGCTTGCGCGCTGTAACTGCCGTCAGGACGGTTCACATCGGGTGCCAAAATTTCGCGGCCGTCGGCCATCTTGAACACCTTGGGCTCGGGCACGGGCCAACCGATTTGTACCGGACCGCCTTGCAAATGGCCGTTGTCCATCGGATAGCCCTCGCGATGGTTCTCGCGTGCGAGGTAATAAATCAGTCCGGCGAAAAACGCCCAGAACATGTAGAGGACGATTTGGGCGACATCTACGTATTGGGTGATAGCACCAAATTCCATACGCACTCTCCTTAGAAAAACACAAACACCACGTCAGCCCGGCAGTTCTGCCAAACCCAATCGGTTGTCATCAGACACAGCGGTTTGTCGCTTGC
>JBJTXF010000225.1:0-2648 GCA_046082145.1 Limnohabitans sp.
ACCCATGCCCTCCCCCAAGCCACCCCCACCCAAGAAGTCCTCACCCCCAGCCAACCCCAGCACTAAACCCAGTCAGCCCCCAGCTGCCGACCCACAGACTCAAAGCCTCAACCAGCCTCAGCAAGCACTTGCACCCCAAAAGCCTGTGACAACCGCCACAACGGCAAATGCGTCTATCGCACCGAAAAGCGAGGTATTTGCGCCAATTACAGCTGCTGCAGCAAAACCTGAAGCATGGTCACGACAGGCATAGTGGAAATGGTTGGTCGCCCTAGTGTCGGGTCAACCGACACTACTTAATCGTCCCGTCGGCGGACGCTGCCATCACACTGCCGGACCACTGCAGTTTGATTAACGCTGCTGCAATAGTGTCGGGTCAACCGACACTTTTCTCATCGTCCCGTTGCTGGACGCTCAATAAGTTTCTAATTCAAAACACTAATTTGTAGATTGATGTAAATGGCAGTCAGCTAAACAGGTTTTCCAGCAATTTGAAGAGCAGATAATAAAAAAGCAATTGCAAACAGCCATGCAGCTAGGACTCGCAGTACAGTTCGTTGCCAAAATTTGTGGAATCTTTCAAATACAAAATTGAACAACAAAGCAGCATACAAAAAACCCAAAAAGCATCCAGCTATTGAACCCATTGTGGTGACCGTAAAGGACCAAAAAGGACCCGGGTCGGGAACAGTCATTTGGCCCATAACCAAACCCAAAGAGATCACAGATACTGTTGCCACTTTCGGCGTCCACTTAGGTAGCAAAGCCGCATGGATGCATACAAAAACAATTAAAGCCCATAAAACGATGAATAGCTTTCGTGGCTCAAAAACCAATGGCGACAGAATTGCAAATGCAGTGCTTGCAATGATGGTGACTAAAAAAACCCAAAAAAGTTTTTTGATCTTTTCTAGATCGACTGTTTGACTAACCAACAGCCCCAAGGCCAAGAAGGCCATCACGAGAGCCGCCTCGGTAAAAATATGTAGTACACCAGTGTAGAAACCGATAAGCCCCTTGCTAGGACTGTGAGCCAAAGCGATGGACGGCGAGATTGACCAAAGAAACGCCAGCCTTGGAGGCCATGTCGGCACGTGTTTCAACTTGCTCAAGCCATAAAGATACTTGACATGAATCCCACGCCAGCAATAGCAATAAAAGCACCCAAGCCTCTGACAATTTTTACACCCCAACTCCAACGGACCAAATAGCCAACCACAATTCCTGATAAATGCATCAGACCTGTTCCCAAAACAAATCCACCTGCATAGGCAAAAGGATTGGCAGCATCAGGTAACTCCGTTCCATGTGCATGACCGTGGAAGATGGCAAAAACAGCTACCAAGACTGCAGCCGCCCAAAGCGGTGGACGAATTGCAACGGCAATACAAGCACCCAGAATAATGGCAGAAGCGGCAATGAACGCTTCAACTTGCGGTAACTCAACACCCAAAACACCTAAAGCTCCTCCCACTGCCATGACCACAGGGAAAACCACAGGTAATAACCATATTGCTGGCATGCCAAGAAATACACCCCACAAGCCCACAGCCACCATGGCTGCCACGTGATCCCAGCCGAATATAGGGTGGGTGAAGCCACTGATAAAACCACCTGCAATGCCTTGCTCTGAATGTGCCAATGCCAACGTAGGAATCCATAGCAGCAAAGCAATAAAGGCTTTGAGATCAATTTGTTTCATTTTCGATCTTTCACATGTGATAGGGGAGGCATGATTTTGCCCAACTTTAAACACCACCTCATACTTATCGCTTACCCTGACGAAATAGTGTCGGTTCAACCGACATCTGTCAACCGAGCCGTCGCCGGACGCTGACCTCACACAGCTTATCCTCTGTGGATTGTTCAACCCAGTTGCCGTGGTTTCGTTTTAAACGATAGTTTGTTGAAGGTATCAACCCTAAAAAAACACAGTGTGCATCTTTTTCACTGCTTGCAGCATGACGATTACCATTGCTCCACCGAAGGTCGTAAATCCAACTCGAATGTCCACGCATCGCGCGGCTGCTGGTGAAGCCACCAGTACACCTCCGCTATGTGCTCGGGATTTAGGATCCCTTCGGGCCCGGCGTCCGCAACACGCTTCGCAAAATGCTCTCGGGCGAAAGCAGTATCGATAAGACCGTCAATGATGACATGGGCAATATGAATGCCTTTAGGGCCCAGCTCGCGAGCCATCGATTGCGCCAGTGTCCGCAGCGCCGCCTTGCCGCCAGCGAAGGCCGCGAACCCTGCAGCGCCTCGCAGGCTGGCAGTGGCGCCAGTAAATAGAATGGTACCGCGCCCGCGCGGCAGCATTACACGCGCCGCTTCGCGGCCCGCGAGAAAGCCCGCCATGGCGCACATCTCCCAGACTTTGAAGTACTTCTGAGCCGTGGTCTCCAGGATTGGGAATCGGACATTACCGCCCACGTTGAAGACCAGCACTTCGATGGGACCGACCTCGGCTTCAATGCGGTCAAAAAAGCCGACCACCTGATCCTCGCGCCGTGCGTCCAGGCCAAACGCGAAAGCACGACCGCCCTCAGCAGTGATTTGGTCGACCAGCGGCTTCAAGGCCGCCTCCGTGCGCCGCGCGACACAGACGGTGTAGCCCTCTCTGGCAAAGCGCCGGGCCACCGCTGAAC
>JBJTXF010000226.1:0-2419 GCA_046082145.1 Limnohabitans sp.
AATGCCAGAGTCTTTTTTTTCTGAATTAATCACACTTTCTTTTCTCAACTGATATCTGACCTGCGACAACAATGGGTCGTGTGTGGCATGAACCAAATCGCTCATCTCTACCATCTGTGCGTGCTTTTTACCACCAGCAGCGCCAACGGTGACCATCGGTTTATGACGGCGAATTGCCCATTTGGCTAAAGCCACTTTGGCACTGACTTGGTCAGTCGCATCAATGAGCATATCTTGCATTTCAGGCATCAACACATCAATGTTTTCGGGCGTGATGAATTCATCAATCAAAGATACTTGGCAGGTGGGGTTGATCAACTCAATTCGTTGAGCCATCGCAGAAACTTTGCTTTGACCTAAAGTGGTTGTCAAAGCGTGCAACTGACGATTGATATTAGATTCAGAGACATGGTCCATGTCTATCAATGTCAACTTACCAACCCCGCTTCTGGCAAGCGATTCTGCCACCCAAGAACCGACACCTCCAACTCCAACTATGACGAAGTGTGCAAGTCGGATTCGATCAAAAGCAAGATTTCCGTACAGGCGAGACAATCCAGAGAAGCGCCGGTGAGTGTCATGCTCTGGCTCAGACAAAACCGGGTTTGTCATCAAGGCAATTTCAATTTGGACAGGCGTTCTTTGGCTGCCTCAGTAGCTTCCGAATTTGGGTACTGAGCTATCAGATCTTCAAAAGATTTCTTAGCTTCTAACGGGAGCTTCAATTCAATCTGGGCATTTGCCAAGGTCAATAAGGCCTCAGGGAATTTAGTATGTCCCTCATTCATCGATATGAATGCTTTGAGTTGATTTGCCGCATCTAAATATTCACGCTTGACATATTTGGCACTGGCAAGCCAAAACAACGCGCTTTGGCGAAATCCAGTTTCTGGGTATTTCCGCAAAAAGGCGGAAAAGGAATTGATGGCACCTGCAAACTCACCTTTGCGAAAAATTGCCAAAGCCAACTCGAAATCCTTCTTTTCATCGGGATCGACTTGAAACTCCAAGCCGTCCATTTGAACCAATAAAGGTTCTAGCTTTGAAAAACGCTGATCGTGCTTGGAGACTCTTTCATCCAAAAGGGTGAAGGATTCTTTTTGATTTTTTTGTATCAGACTGATTTCTCGCCGCAGCTGGTCTTTTTCACCGCGCAACTCAGAAATCAACTGCTTTAACTCATTGATTTGTGTTTGCAGTTGCAAAATACCTTGCTGAAGTCGAGAAACTTCAGCTTGCGCATCGCGCGCTGCGAGATCACGAACCGATTGAGCTGATCTGTTCACGGCTTCAAGAGAACGTAGAAGCGCAGCCTCACTGGATTGCTGGGCTTGTCTCAGGTTTTCAACCCTTTGACGCAAATCGAGTATGGCCCGGCGTGCCTCGTCATCCTCGAAGACAGCTGCTTGAGCACTGGTGCAAAAAATCAGTGTCAAGCAAGCTATTCGAAAATGACAAAGAGGTGTCATTTGTAAAAGAATTCAGCGCGGCGATTTTTGGAATACGCAGATTCGTCGCTGCCCTCTGCTGCTGGTTTTTCTTCACCAAAACTAACGGTTTCAATCTGAGAAGTATTCACACCCAACAAAGATAAGCTTTGTCTCACTGCATCAGCTCTTTTTTGACCCAAAGCCAAATTGTATTCACGACCGCCTTGCTCGTCGGTGTGACCCTCAAGAGAAACCTTGGCTTGGCTATTTGCTTTCAAAAACTGCGCATGTGCTTCAATGGTGGATTGGAATTCAGGTTTGATCGTGTATTTGTCGAAATCGAAATAGATAACTTTAGGGATTTTGTCAAGGTTGGCTGTCCCGTCAGAGGTATTGTCATTGGCCAAAGAATTGACGGGTTCAACCGTTGACTTTGGTTGCTGAACTTGCTGGCTGGAAGAAGAATCTGATTGACTGATTTCAGACAATCCTGTGCTGGATGTTGAGCTTGAAATATCAGAGCCTTTTTTATCTACAACGGGTACCTCATTAAGTTTGACACCTGAGGCGCAGGCGGTCAAAAGAAGAGCAAGTGAAAAAGAGATAAAAGTTTTGTTCACAAAAATACTCCGATGTTCAAGGTTTCAAAAAAGGTCCCCATTGGGGTTCCCGAATATTTGTTGTCTGGCCTGACAGTTTTGCGCTGACTTTGCCATCCAGCGTGGTGGTCATCAGAGCTTCTTTTCCTTGCGTCTGCGTTGCATACAAAATGAGTTTGCCATTGGGGGCAAAGCTGGGTTTTTCATCGTGACTAGTTTCAGTTAAAGTGGTTACTTTGTCAGTTACAAGATCCATTAGAGATAGTCTAAAGGAAGTGCCATACCGAGAAATGTATGCCAACCATCTACCATCAGGGCTCAAAGTAGGCGAAATGTTGTAATTACCGCTGAAGGTAACGCGTTGCACAGGACCACCAAACGAAGGTATGC
>JBJTXF010000227.1:0-2601 GCA_046082145.1 Limnohabitans sp.
AAGCTACTGTCGCGCTTGCGTTTCTTGCGTGGCAGCGCGTTCGATGTGTTCGGCTATACCGACGAGCGTCGCACCGAGCGCGCATTGATACGGCAGTACCAAGACAGCATCTCCGAAATCATGGCGACATTCACCCCCGGCAAACACGCGTTGGCCCTCGAGATTGCACGCATTCCCGAAAAAATCAAAGGCTATGGCCATGTCAAAGAACGGCATTTGAAAGCGGCTCGCGAGCAGTGGGATGGCTTGATGCAGGCTTGGCGCGCGGCTTGATTCCACAGGCCAAAGAATGGCAAGCAACATGGCGCAAAACATGTCGCACAAGAGCCCGCCTCGGCTGTTGGTGTGGACACCGGCCGACCACCGGTACATTGGCCGCAAAGCTGAAGCCATGCCCTATGCGATATTGGCGCAAACCTATGCGCAGGCTTTGCGCGATTGCGCCGATGCGCAGGCCATGGTGTTGCCACTGGTAGACCCCGCCGATATTTCGCATTGGTTGTCCTTGGTCGATGGTGTCATGCTCACCGGCTCTCCTTCGAATGTTCATCCCTCGCATTTCGGCGAAAGCGTTGCCGACGAAAGCCTGCCACTGGACACCGCGCGTGACGCATTGACTTTAGAGTTGGTGCGGGCTTGTGTGGCGCAAGCCGTTCCCTTGTTGGGTATTTGCCGAGGTTTTCAAGAAATGAATGTGGCATTGGGAGGCAGTTTGTTGCAGCAAGTCCATTTGACCCCGGGCAAACAAGACCACCGCGACCCGGACCACTTGCCGCTGAATCAACAGTACGCACCCAGCCATGAGGTCTCGTTGCTGCCCAGATCGTCGTTGGCACAATGGGCCGGTGGTTTGCGTGTCAAAGTCAATTCTTTGCATGGCCAAGGCGTGGCGCGTTTGGCTGATGGCTTGACGGCGATGGCCCATGCGGATGACGGATTGATCGAGGCTTTTGAAGTCCGCGATGCCAAAGCGTTTGCCTTGGGGGTGCAATGGCACCCGGAGTGGCGTTGCCAAAGTTCGGCTTTTTACACCGCCATCTTCCGAGCGTTTTCACAAGCCATGCAACAGCGCCGAAGCCAGTTGGTGCGGTGATGTCACCGTTGAACTGGCGCTTGATCACTGACGAGATATTTTTTTATGCACACCGCTAACCCGCCCTCACCTGTCAAAACCTTTACCGATCTGGAGCAATGGCTTAACCAACACCGCGTGACCGAAGTCGAGTGTCTGGTACCCGATCTCACAGGCGTGGCTCGCGGGAAGATACTGCCACGCGAAAAATTCACCGAAGACCGAGGCATGCGTTTGCCTGAGGCGGTGGTGGCCATGGGTGTGACCGGCAATTTTCCTGACACCGATGCTTATTACCGGGTCATACAGTCGCATGACCGCGATATGCATTTGATGCCCGACCCGTCGACCGTGCGCATCGTACCCTGGGCGAGCGACCCCACCGCCCAAGTCATACACGATTGCTACGACCGCCATGGCAAGCTCGTGCCATTTGCGCCGCGCAGCGTGTTGCGTCACGTCTGTGGTTTGTACGAAGCACAAGGTTGGAGCCCCGTCGTCGCGCCCGAATTGGAGTTTTATTTGTTGGCTCGCAACACCGACCCCAACACGCTGTTGCGCCCGCCGATCGGGCGCAGTGGTCGGGCGGAAACCTCGCGCCAGGCGTACAGCATCGATGCGGTCAATGAATTCGATCCCCTGTTTGAAGAGCTCTATGAACATTGCGGCCAAATGGGCTTGAATGTCGACACGTTGATTCACGAAATCGGCGCAGGCCAAATGGAAATCAATTTTTTTCATGACCACCCGCTGGGGCTGGCCGACGAAGTGTTTTTTTTCAAACGCACCGTGCGCGAAACCGCGTTACGCCATGACATGTACGCCACTTTCATGGCCAAACCCATCGCCGGCGAACCCGGCAGCGCCATGCATATTCACCAAAGCATCGTGGATTTGGCCACAGGCAAAAACCTGTTCAGCTTGGACAACGGTGAACCCTCCGAGGCGTTTTTCCATTTCATCGGCGGTTTGCAACGCTACATTCCTTCGGCCATGGCGTTGGCTGCGCCCTATGTCAACAGTTACCGCCGACTCGCGCGGCACACGTCAGCGCCGATCAACATCGAATGGGGCCATGACAACCGCACCGTTGGCATCCGTTCACCGATATCACCGCCCGCTGCGCGGCGTGTGGAAAACCGTGTGATTGGAGCCGATGCCAATCCGTATGTGGCCATGTCGATGACGCTGGCCTGCGGTTATTTGGGGCTCAAACACAAAATCCAACCCAAGGCGGAAATGAAGGGCGACGCTTACACCGCGCCTTATGCGTTGCCACGCAGTTTGGGCGAAGCGTTGGACTTGTTGCGCCGCGAATCCGAATTACACGAGGTGTTGGGCGAATCCTTCATCAACGTCTACACCGAAATCAAAGAGTGTGAATTTGAAGAATTCATGGAAGTGATCTCCCCATGGGAGCGCGAGCATTTGCTACTACACGTTTGAGGCTTTCTATAGAGACCCGCTCTGTGCTGCATGCGCCTGCTGGTCAGCGTGATAGCTGGAGCGCACCATCGGCCCTACCGCCG
>JBJTXF010000228.1:0-3269 GCA_046082145.1 Limnohabitans sp.
GACCCAGTCGGTGTAGCGCAAACCCAGGTAAATGGGGAAAGAAAAGGATTTGCCTTCCCAACCTGTGTAGAAAGGTTTTCCAGTGGTGCTGTTTTCCACCGTGGAGTGCGGAGAGCTTTGCTCGCCACCGTAAACGCTGAATTCGGATTCTGCCTGGACCAAGCTCGACACACTGATCGCCAATACAGCCAAGCCAAATTTCAAACGGTTCACGGTGACCTCCTAAAATACAAAATTATCGGTGAAAACCCGAAACCCTTGATTGTGATCAGAAAGCGTTCCATGACTCAGCGTACCTCCCTCTACAAACTGCATGTCGACTCAGCCCTGTACCGGTTCATCGACCAACAGGTGTTGCCCGGCACTGACGTGTCCAGCGTGACTTTTTGGAAAGGGTTTGACCAATTGGTGCAAGACTTGGCACCCAAAAATATCGCCCTATTGGCAGAGCGTGACCGCTTGCAGTTGGCGCTTGACGAATGGCACCGCGCTCACCCAGGTCCGGTGACTGACATGCAGGCCTACCAAGCGTTTTTGCACACTATTGGCTACTTGGTACCTGTGCCCGCCCAAGTCAAAGCCACCACGCAACATGTTGATGCCGAATTGGCGCAACAAGCCGGCCCTCAACTGGTGGTGCCCATCCTCAACGCCCGCTATGCGCTCAATGCAGCCAATGCCCGTTGGGGATCGCTCTACGATGCTCTTTACGGTACCGATGTCATCTCCGAAGACAACGGATATGCCAAAGGTCCTGATTACAACGAAAAACGTGGCGCCAAAGTCATTGAATATGCACGTTATGTGTTGGACCGTACCGTCCCATTGAAACAAGGCTCGCATATTGACTCGACCGGATATGCCGTAGTTAAAGGCGCGTTGGTGGTGAGTTTGAAGGGAGGCAAAACATCAGCGCTGGCTGATCCGAAACAATTCGTGGGTTACCAGGGCGACCCAGCTCATCCCTCTTCAGTGTTGTTGGTACACCATGGATTGCACTTAGATATCCGTATCAACCGGCAAAGTCCGATTGGCGCCCTTGACGCTGCAGGCGTGAGCGATTTGGTAGTGGAGGCCGCGCTGTCAACTATTTTGGATTTGGAAGACTCTGTGGCCGCGGTCGATGCCGAAGACAAATTGCTGGCATACAGCAACTGGCTAGGCATTCTCAAAGGCACATTGACCGAAGAGGTGACCAAGGGCGGACACAGCTTCAAGCGTGGTTTGAACCCAGACCGCATCTACCACGCACCCAAAGGCGATGCACAAGTGACTTTGCATGGCCGCTCTTTGCTGTTTTTGCGCAATGTCGGTCACTTGATGACCAACCCAGCGATCATGTACGAATCAGACGACGGCAAGTTGCGTGAAATTCCCGAAGGCATCATGGATGCTATGGTGACCACGGCCATCGCCATGCACGACTTACAGGGCCATGGTACCAACGGCATTCGCAACTCGCGCACCGGTTCGGTGTATATCGTCAAACCCAAAATGCATGGACCGGCTGAAGTGGCATTCGCTGTTGAAATTTTCGAACGGGTGGAACACATTTTGGGACTGCCAAACAGCACCGTGAAGCTCGGCTTCATGGACGAAGAGCGTCGAACCAGCGTCAATCTCAAAGCCTGTATCGCTGCCGCCGCGAGCCGCGTCGCTTTCATCAACACCGGTTTTCTTGATCGCACTGGCGATGAAATGCACACCGCCATGCAAGCCGGCCCGATGCTGCGCAAAGGCGACATGCAGAGCAGCGCCTGGATTGCCGCCTACGAAAAAAACAATGTTTTGGTGGGGCTGTCCTGCGGGCTGCGCGGCAAAGCACAAATCGGCAAAGGCATGTGGGCCATGCCTGATTTGATGAAAGCCATGATGGAACAAAAAATCGGACACCCTAAAGCGGGTGCCAACACCGCATGGGTGCCGAGTCCAACCGCCGCGACGTTGCATGCGATGCACTACCACCAAGTGCTGGTCAGTGAGCTGCAAGAACAGCTTGAAAAAAGTGACACAGACCAGCTGCGCCCGACTTTGCTACAAGATTTGTTGACCATACCGGTGGCCACAACCCCCCCATGGAGCGACGCCGAAAAGCAACAAGAACTCGACAACAACGTGCAAGGCATCTTAGGCTACGTGGTGCGCTGGATCGACCAAGGTGTTGGTTGTTCCAAAGTACCCGACATTCACCATGTGGGCCTGATGGAAGACCGAGCCACGTTGCGGATTTCCAGCCAACACATTGCCAACTGGTTATTGCATGGTGTGGTCACTGAAGCACAAGTGCGTGCCACTTTCGAGCGCATGGCGATTGTGGTGGATCAACAAAATGCCAGTGATTCTTTGTACCAACCCATGACGGGATATTTCAACACTTCCAAGGCTTATCTGGCAGCTACCGATTTGGTATTTCAAGGCATGGTGCAACCTAACGGTTATACGGAGCCTTTGCTCCATGCCTGGCGATTGAAAGTCAAAGCATCAACATGATGGCTTTCAAGCTGTTCTTCGCAACAACTGTGGCAAAGTCAAACGGTATCTATTGACCTTGTTCCACCACGCAGAAAACGATTTGCAATATTCCACCTGAGCCGGCCACAATTTGGGTGGCTTGTGACGCACCCAATTCACCCCTGACCAATGGGGCAAGCACGCATGATCCCAAACGTGCACCGCTTTGGCCTTACCCAGTATTTGCCCCAGACTGGCGGCATCTTCAAACCAGCAATGGGATGCCAGTGCGTGCATACCGCGTGCGACAAATTTCCAGCGCGCCTCGCTCCAAGGCCGGGCCTCGGTCCACTCCAGCCAACATGCGGCCAATTGCATCGCATCAACCGGCACACCAACGGGCAGATTATCGGTCAATGCCCACGGGTGAATCCAGCACACTTCACGCCCGGTCAATTTTTCTGCGGCCAAGCCCGCTGGCAACAAGTCCACACCTTCAGGCGGGCGTGGGTATACGCCGGGCTCATCAATCTGGGCAAAGGTTTTAGAGGACTGGGTAAAGGTGGCTCGGCTGCGTGCAATCATGTCCATGATGTCAATCTCTTGATCCACAACCGTATGTTTACTGTGCCAAATCTCGGGCGCGTGTAATGACACATTAGCGGCATTGAACACATAGGGCTTGCTGCTGCCTGTTCCGGCCACCCACTGCCAACTCAGATCGTTACTTGCCACATCGCCATCAAGCAAATGGCCATACATCCAATCGGCACCCACACGCCAATGGACTTTACGGATATGCACCAAATAACTGGCCA
>JBJTXF010000229.1:0-4587 GCA_046082145.1 Limnohabitans sp.
GTTTTGCCCGAACCGGTTTCGCCGCACACGATCACCACCTGGTGTGATTGAATCGCCGACAAGATGTCGTCGCGGCGAGCACTGACCGGCAGGTCTTCTGGAAACAAGATGGTTGGTGTCGGGATGATGGATGTCACTGGCAAATTATCCCACGACACATATTCACGTGCTACACTGGTTTGAGTGAACTCGTGTTATCGGAGTAACAGCATGGCCAATCTCACCATTTCTGTGGACGAAAACCTCGTCAAGCAAGCGCGCATCAAAGCCATCCAAGAAGGCACTTCGCTCAGCGCCAAGGTGCGTGAAATGTTGGCTGCCTATGTGCGGCAAGACATGTCCAGCACAACGGCCGTCGCTCCGAAGTTTCCGGTTTCCAAAGCCACAGGAGGTCTGATGCCCGGCATTGACCCCAGAAGCAACCGTTCCTTCTATGAAGCCATGGATGCCGAAATAGATATCAAGAACATCAAATGACACCTGACGTGAATGTGTTGGTATCGGCATACCGTCCAGATCACCCGCATCATCTCTACGCACGCCTGTGGCTGGAAGAAACCGTTCGTCTGGCGGCTAACGGTCGCAGCAGTTTAGTACTTCTGGGCATGGTTGTGGCCGGTTTTATCCGTATCACCACCCATCCCCAGATATTCCGCGAAATTGACCCCATGCAAGATGTAAGTGACTTTATTGAGAGCCTACTCAGTTATCCCGGAGTTCAATTTCAAGCACACAGTGCTACCTGGCCCCACTTACAACAACTGTGTCTCACGCAACGGGTCAGAGGTAATCTGGTCAGCGACGCATGGATTGCTGCAACCGTCATGCAATCTGGTGAGACACTCTGCACTTTTGATCGCGACTTCACTCGTCTTCTACCCAATAACCATTTGAATTTGCTCAAGCCTTAACGACTCAAACACATGTCCACTGTTTTCAATTTCACCTTCGTCCCTTGGTTTCGCTCGGTTGCTCCTTACATCCATATGCACCGCGGCAAAACCTTTGTGGTGGCCATCGCTGGCGAGGCCATTGAAGCGGGCAAATTGCCAAGCTTGGTACAAGACTTGGCCATGATCCAAAGCATGGGTGTCAAGATTGTGCTGGTACATGGGTTTCGCCCTCAAGTGAATGAGCAACTCAAGGCCAAAGGCCATGCGCCCAAATATTCGCTCGGTATTCGCATCACCGACAGTGTGGCGCTCGACTGCGCACAAGAGGCTGCCGGGCAATTGCGTTATGAAATCGAGGCGGCATTCAGCCAAGGTCTGCCAAACACCCCCATGGCGGGCGCCACCATCCGGGTCATCTCGGGTAACTTCATCACAGCTCGGCCGGTCGGTATTGTTGACGGAGTGGATTTCCAGCATTCTGGCCTGGTCCGCAAAGTTGACGTCACCGGCATCAGCAAAACACTGAGCTTGGGTGCCATGGTGTTGTTGTCACCATTTGGTTTTTCGCCCACGGGTGAAGCCTTCAACCTGACCATGGAAGAAGTCGCCACCTCTGTGGCAATTGCCTTACAGGCGGACAAGCTTATCTTTGTGACCGAAGTACCCGGCATACGCGTCAAACCCTTTGAAGCCACCAGCGATGCCAACCCGATCGACACCGAAATGCCACTCGAAGTGGCGGAGCGTTTGTTGGCAGAAGCACCACCCGCCAACACACCGGCAGACATTGCGTTTTACCTGCAACATTGCGTCAAAGCCTGCAAAGCCGGGGTGGAACGCAGCCACATCTTGCCGTTCGCCATCGATGGTGTGTTGCTGCTTGAAATTTATGTGCATGACGGTATTGGCACCATGGTGGTGGATGAACGCTTGGAGAGTTTGCGTGAAGCCAGTCCCGATGATTTGGGTGCCATATTGCAACTGATTGAGCCTTTTGAAAGCGATGGCACTTTGGTTCGCCGTGAGCGCACAGAAATTGAACGCGACATCGGCAACTACACCGTGATTGAACACGATGGGGTGATTTTTGGATGCGCTGCGCTGTACCCTTACCCAGAGAATAAAACCGCTGAAATGGCTGCATTGACAGTTTCTCCTCAATCACAAGGCCAAGGGGATGGTGAAAAGATTTTGCGCCGCATTGAACAGCGGGCCAGACACATGGGTTTGGAAAGTATTTTTGTGTTGACCACACGTACCATGCACTGGTTTTTAAAGCGTGGTTTTGTACAAGTACCGATTGATTGGTTGCCCCAAGCACGGTTAAGCAAGTACAGTCCGGACCGAAAAAGCGTTGTATTGGTCAAACGCCTGTCTGCAAACTGAATCAAGAATGTAAGTTGGCGCGCAAGCACCAAAGCTGTCATTGCGCAGATAGAAATGGGTCATCGTTGGCAGCTTGTGTGTGACGGCTCAATTTGCGCCAAATCACAGCCGTCAACCAAATGGCCATCGCAACAAACGCCATAAAAGTCCAATTGGCAATCGACCCCCCTAAAAACGTTCCATCGATCTTGGTGCAGTCGCCACTTCCCCTGAAGATGAGCGGAATCGCACGCTGCAAAGGAAACGATTCGATCATGCCGTAGAAATCGCGCCCACAACTGACTATATTTGGCGGATACCACTGCAACCACGATTGACGTGCGGCAACAAACGCACCAAAGCCAGCACACAGAACACCCATGGCCACCAAAAATTGTCCTACTCTTTGATGGCTGATCAAGCATCCGACCAAAGCAATCAATGCCAAAGCGGTCATTGCGTAGCGCTGCACGATGCACATGGGGCAAGGCTCCAAGCCCACCACATGTTGTAGATAAAGCGCAAACCCGAGTATGACGATACAAGCCAACAACAACATGGCCCAAGCCACCCGGGCCGTCAGCAAATTCCATAATTTCAAAAACATGTCAGTCTTCGCTCCCAATGTCTGAGAGAGTCTAGCCAGTTTCCACCACAAGGCGTCACAGACAACACCAAAGGCGACCGGCTAGCAGGGATTCAAAGCTTGCTACAGTCACGGCATCGTCTGACACTCGCGAGGAATTTCATGGCACGCACTGTTCATTGCATCAAACTCGAAAAAGAAGCCGAAGGTTTGGATTTCCCACCCTACCCTGGCGATTTGGGCAAACGTATTTGGGAAAACGTCAGCAAAGAAGCGTGGGCAGCTTGGCTCAAGCACCAAACCATGTTGGTGAATGAAAACCGATTGAACTTGGCCGATTTGCGAGCCCGTCAATATTTGGCGCGTCAAATGGAAAACCATTTCTTTGGCGACGGTGCAGACGCCGCACAAGGATATGTCCCTCCTCCTCCAGCCTGATTTATTTCTCCGAGATGGAAGCTGAAAAGCGTTGCATTGTTATAGGAGCAGGCATCGCAGGTGCTGCCAGCGCCCGGGCATTGGCAGATCGTGGTTGGCAAGTCAAACTGTTAGATATTGCGCCAGAGCCTTGTGCGGCTGCCTCTGGTGTGCCCGTTGGGGTGGTCTCATGTCATGCATCACCCGACGACAACTTGCTTTCACAACTGACCCGGGCTGGCATGCAACACACATTGGCATTTGCTCGACAACATTTGATCGAAGGCCAAGATTGGTCTGCATGTGGTGTTCTTGAACGCAGACTGTCGGATATTGACCATCCCAAAAAACCATGGCAGGACCCCACCACAGACAGTGTGTGGTTCTCGCATGTGAAATTGGCTGATGCTGAGCAACTAAAAGCAGCTGGTTTAATCAATGAGAACTCACCAGACCTTTGGCAACCCCGGGGCGCATGGATCAAGCCATTGGCACTGGTTCGCGCCCTGCTCAGCCATGACAACATCCGCTTCATGGGCTTGCACGAAGTTGAAACTATGCAAAAGAACGCCGCCACGGGCGAATGGCAATTGCGTATCAAGCACCATATTTCCATTCCCAGCATGGGAAGTTCACACACTTACACCAGCGAATCAGCGCCTCAAATTGTGTTGGCTACTGGTGCGCATACACCTGATTTTTTAAACCAAGTTTTGTACGAACCTCATATGGGCTTACATCCTATTGCTGGACAAGTTTCGTGGGGTAGGCAATCCAATTCACTCGACAGCGTGTTGCCTCGGTTTGCTGTCAACGGCCATGGAAGTTTTGTGGCGCATGTGCCCACTGCAGAAGGAAATGCTTGGTTCAGCGGCGCCACCTTTGAACGCAACCATGCCTCTACAGCGGCCAGCGAACAAGCCCATCGCCACAACTACCAACGACTTAAACAGTTGTTACCTCAAGCTGCGCAGGCATTGGAAACGATATGGCACAGGGGCAGTGAACTACATGCTTGGGTGGGCGTGCGTTGTGCCTCGGTCAACCGTTTACCCAAAGCAGGGCCCTTGAATGCAAATCGCTTAGCTGGTTTGCATATTTTGTCTGCCTTAGGTTCCCGAGGTTTATCTACCGCTTTGCTGTGTGCCCAATACATGGCCGATGGCATAGAAGCACGCGTATCTAACGAGCCTGACGCACTGTCCCAAGCCATGCAATGTGATTTGGATAACGCATAAAAAAACGCAGTCCTGTCGGACTGCGCTGTCAAATGTTCCCTCGGAAGTATTTATATTAGAAGTTGAGTTGGGTTCTGACGGATACCAC
>JBJTXF010000230.1:0-3749 GCA_046082145.1 Limnohabitans sp.
ATTGATCAAGCCGACGACAGTCAATCAGTCATGCCCATGACAACGCCAACCCACACGTGGTTAATTTAGTCCCAATTCCCATGCTTGACTGGACAATGCTCGGTAAATGGCCGCTGATGTCTTTGCATTTAAAGTCCTCGCAAGTTAGAGACTGACTGGAACACAAATATTCAATGGCTGACTATTTTTGTGGTTTTGAACTAAAAACCAAGCAAGGGTCTTCTCTTTCAAGTTTAGGTACGACGTGACTGTTCTGTTTTGCCAGAAACCAAAGGTCGGGATTTAACGGCCTGACAACAACTGTTGCCAGTGGCGCAAGGCCAGCGACTTGACTTGCATGATGGGGACATTTGCAGGATTGGGTTGCCATGTTGATGTCTCGGTTCTCACAAGCGCTTGCAAAAACTCGGCACTAGAACCTGACCATCCCAAACTCACGGCTGCGGTCGCTGCAGCCCCCACACAGGGTAAATAGGTGCTGTCCCGATGGGCCACCACCGGCTTATTCCAAACATCGGCCAATATTTGCATCCAGGCTGCGCTGCGTGTGGCACCGCCCACGACCTGCAGAGATGCCATGGGCTGTGCTCGGACTTCTTCAAAAGCCCACAGCAAGGAAAGCGCTACCCCTTCCAACACCGACCGCAGCATTTGCGCTTGTGTGGTTTGCAATGACAAGCCCATAAAACTGCCCTGAGGTTTCTCTGTAGATACCGGAAGACGTTCTGCAGACAAATAGGGCAAAAAAAGCACCTCTGCATCAGTAGCGGTTGAAGACACCAAAAACTCCATCGCGGCGTAGCCCTGAACCTCATCGTCCTTACCCAACAACTGCGCAGCCCAGCGATGCACACTGCCGGCATTGCTAATGGGGCCGATGCGAATATGCCAGCCAACTTGGGGGCAGGGCAACAAAAATAAAGGGCTGGGGCCGGTATGGAAAGTGTTTGCCAAGGTAGCCACCCAACCCGAGGTACCCAAATACGCATAGCTTTGCGTGCTGTCGGTGACACCTGCACCCAAGGTGGTTGCAGCAGCGTCACCCAACCCGCAAAAGACGGCGAGCCCATGTTCTAGCCCCGTCATCTCAGCCGCAGCTGTGCTCACCTGCCCCACACACTCACCTGCCTCATATATATGCGGCAAGCTGATGTGACTCAAGCCCAAGGCTGTCAACCATTCACTGGCCCAACATCCCGAATCAAAGTTGTACATGCCCGTGGTCGCAGCGGTGGTGGGATCGGTCACGGCTTGGCCGGTTAAACCGAAAATAATGAAGTCTTTGGCACCCACCAAAACTCGCGTTGTGCGTTGGAAGTGGGCTGGCTCATGGTCACGCAGGTGCATGATTTTGGGCAGCACCGAAGTGCCGTTGAACGGGTTGCGTGTGATCTTTGCAATCTGATCTTCCCCTAGTAACGTGGAGGCAGCCGTGGCTTGATCGCCAGCACGGGCATCCATGTACAAAACCGCCGGCCGAACTACTTCGCCGCGGCTATCCAAGGCGATCATGTCTTGCATTTGTCCGCTGAAGGTCAATGCTTTGAGGGAAGTTGGTAAAACACCTAGCGACCACCATTGGCGCAACACTGAATTGAAGCAGTTCCACCACAGCTGTGGCTGTTGCTCCCCGGGCGCATCATCGCTGGCCGCGTAGTCTTTGCTACACGCATGGTGCATGCCCCCCTGCTGATCAAGCAAGACCGCTTTGATGGCCGATGAACCTATGTCAAAACTGGCGATATAAGCCATGGTGTTAGCGCCAACGCGCATCCCCCCATTTTTGCGACACCACTGCAGCAACCACGATGGCACCGGTCAACATATCTTGTAAAAAGGACTGCACATTCAGAATGGTCATACCATTGGCCAAAATTCCCAGCGTGGCAGCGCCAAGCAAGGACCCCAGCATGTGCGGCGTCGCACTTCGCACCACCGTCGTTCCCAAAAAAGCAGCCGCATAGGCAGGCAGAAACAAACCATTGCCTCCTGTAGGATGCGCTGAACCCAGCCGAGAAGCAAGCAAAACACCCGCGACAGCCGCTGTTAAAGCACACAAGCCAAAAGCGCCCAGTTTGTGCCACAACACCGATATTCCCGCCAAACGCGCAGCCCTCTCGTTCCCCCCGACGGCATACAGCTGTCGTCCGAACACGGTGTGGTGCATGACGACATAAGCACAGGCGACGCAGCCCAGCATCACCCATGAGGGGCCAGGCAAGCCAGCAAAGACTGCGCGGCCTAACCAACTGAAAGCATCGGGGATGTTCTCAAACACGGTGGAGCCACCAGTCATCCAAAAAGTCAGTCCACTGAGCATGGTACCTGTGGCCAAGGTTGTGATGAAGGACAACACGCCAAAATAGCCCACCAACCAACCATTGAACATGCCCATCACGCTGCACAACCCCAGCGTCAATAGCACGGCCAGCGTGACATCCATGCCACTTACCGCCAACTGCGCAGCCATCACACCCGCAAAGCTGGCCATGGCACCCACGGACAAATCAAACTCGCCAGCAGCCATCACAAAGGTTGCGCCCACAGCGATCAGGACCAAAAAGGCAATTTGTCGCGTCACATTGATGGCGTTGTCCAAGGTGGCAAACGCCTGAGGACTGAGGTAGGAAAAGACGGCACACACCAGCAGCAACGCGCCCAAGGTGGCATAGGTGCGAAGCCATTGCTGTAAAAGTGTAGGGTTCATGCTGAAACTGTTTCGTGTTGAATTGGATTGTCTGATGGATTGACAAAACACCAATGCAAGACCTGTGCAGCCGTCAAATTGTGATTGGGCAAGTCCGCTACGCTTTGACCCTCACGGACCACGACCACACGGTCAACCCATTGCAGCATTTCATGCAAGTCCGAGGTCACGACCAAGGCTGCGCCCCCCGACTCACAGTGGCTTCGCACTCTGTGGTGAATGGCGCGCCGGGTAGCCACATCCACAGCTTGCGTAGGCTCATCGCATAACAACAGCTGCGGCTTCTTGGCCAGGGCGCGGGCAAAGACAATTTTTTGTTGGTTTCCACCGCTTAGCTCGGACACGGGCTGCTCAAGGTCCCTGGCCTTGATGGCAAAAGCGTCCAGGCAGTCTTGGGAAAATTGGTTTTCTTGATGCCTGCGCAACCATCCCCAACTGCTAAAGCGTTGCATTAGTGAAAGGCTCAGGTTCTCACGCAAACGCATGCCCATCACCAAAGCGTTATTTCGCCTGTCTTCGGGTACCAAGACCAGGCCCTGCTTTGCCGCTGCGTCAGGGCTGGTAGGTCGGTAACTTGTTCCGCGCAAGTGTAAAGTTCCCCGAGAAACCGCTCTGAGTCCTACCAAGGTCTCCAATAATTCGGTTCTTCCTGCGCCAGCCAATCCATAAATACCCAGCAACTCGCCAGCCTGAACCTTCAAATCTATGCCCCGTAAGCGACCATCATGGGTGTGTAACTTCTTCACACTTACCAAGCTTGGGGCCTGCCGCAGGGTGCCAAGCGGTCGCTCATGTACGTAAGGTGATTGGCCTGACATGGCATGAACCAAATCGGGTTGGGTTTGCTCGGCGGTGGTTAGCGTTGCCACCGTTTTCCCATTACGTAACACCATGATACGTTGCGAGACCCGCAACACTTCCTCCAAACGATGGCTGACGTACAGCACCGCCATGCCTGCACTTTTCCATGTGCGGATGCGGTCCAGTAGCAGATCGGCGTCGTGACTGGTCAAAGCCGCGGTCGGTTCATCCAAAATCAGCA
>JBJTXF010000231.1:0-2647 GCA_046082145.1 Limnohabitans sp.
GATTTTTGGCTGACCGCATTGAAGCGGGCTTGCAACGCGATGCCAAACAACTGCTGGGCGGAGATGCTGTGCTGGTCTGTGACCATGCTTTTGCGACCGCGGTGCTTGACAAAGTGCGGGACTTTGGCCTGCGCTTTACCGTCACTTTGTCTTTTCCCACCATGGCTCGCGCTGGTTCTGCCCTTGAAGGGCAAAGCCGATTGGTGGCGCTCAAAGTGGTGTCTGAAGGCTATCCGCTGCGGGGTCAATTACAGGTGTTGCCTGACCCAGATGCGCCGGTCATCCAACCGAGTTTGGCCCAAGAATTGACCAACGAAACCATTTACGACCGACCCTCGGTGCCTACCCGCGAGGTTCCCCGTGCTGGAGAGGTTTGGGTCGAACCAGCTATCTTGGAGGCATTGGAAATCAAGCCTGGCAATAATATTTCATTGGGTGAGCGCACGCTTCGAATTTCTAAGGTGCTGGTATCAGAGCCTGACCGTGGCGCGGGTTTCATGAATTTCGCGCCGCGCATCATGATGAACCAAAGCGATTTGGATGCCACCGGATTGGTGCAACCGGCCAGCCGACTTAACTGGCGGTTGGCGGTGGCGGGTGACAGCCGCCAGGTGGCAGATTTCATCGAATGGGCGCAAACCTATGTCAGCCAAACCGATGTGCGTGGTACCCGACTTGAAACGCTGGAGGCCGGACGCCCGGAAATGCGTCAAACCTTAGACCGGGCTGAGAAATTTTTGCATTTGGTGGCTTTGCTGGCGGCCTTGCTCAGCGCCGTGGCTGTGGCGCTTGCAGCCCGTTCCTTTGCGGCAGGGCATTTGGACGATTGCGCCATGTTGCGCGTACTGGGTCAAAGTCAGCGAGATATTTTGCGGGTGTATGTGGGCGAATTTTTCACCGCTGGGTTGCTGGCCAGTGGCTTTGGTTTGGCCATGGGCTTTGGTTTGCACCAACTGTTTGTGCAATTGCTGGTGGGCTTGGTCGACACAGACCTGCCTGCGGCGGGCTGGCAACCGGTGTGGCAGGGCTTGGGAGCGGGCTTGACGCTGTTGCTGGCTTTTGGCTTGCCACCTATTTTGCAATTGGCAAAAGTGCCAGCGCTGCGCGTGATTCGCCGTGACATTGGGCCTCTTAAACCTGCTTCTTTGGGCGTGTTTGTGTTGGGCTTGTCAGGTTTTGGTGCATTGTTATGGAACGCCAGCCGTGACGCTTGGCTGGGGCTGATGGTAGTGGGCGGATTCGCCGCTGCAGCCCTGGTATTTGCTGGTATGGCATGGCTGGCGGTGTGGGGCTTGCGTCAAACCGTCAATTGGCAACAAGTGCCTGCGTGGCTGCGTTTGGCAACCCGTCAAATCAGCGCTCGCCCTGGCTACACCGTGGTGCAAATCAGTTCGTTGTCCGTTGGCTTGTTGGCTTTGATGTTGTTGGTGTTGTTACGCACCGACCTGGTTGACAGTTGGCGCAATGCCACGCCAGCAGATGCTCCCAACCGGTTTGTCATCAACATACAGCCGGATCAGGCCAAGGCTTTTTTGTCCCGCTTGGATCAAGAAGGGGTTGCAACAAGAGATTGGTACCCGATGATCAGGGGCCGCTTGGTTCAGATCAACGGCAAAGCTGTTCGCCCGGAAGATTTCACCGATGAACGGGCGCAGCGTTTGGTGGAGCGCGAGTTCAATATGTCTCACACCGCCCGAGCGCCTACGCATAACCAAATTGTGCAAGGTGCATGGTTGCCCGAAGAAACCAATGCCATCAGCATGGAAGAGGGCATCGCCAAAAGTCTGGGCCTGAGGTTGGGTGATGAATTGGTGTTTGACATGGCGGGGCAGGCATTCTCGGCCCGCATCACTTCTTTGCGCCGTGTAGATTGGACCTCGATGCGTGCCAATTTTTTTGCCTTGTATCCCGTGTCGAGCATGCCGGATCTGCCGATGACTTATATCGCTGCTTACCGCGCTCCGCTGCGCAAAGGTTTTGACAATGAATTGGTCAACCAGTTTCCCAACGTCACCAATGTCGACATGGGTGCCACCATCAATCAGGTGCAAAAGGTGTTAGGTCAAGTGATTGGCGCAGTCGAATTTTTGTTTGGCTTCACGCTCGCTGCGGGAATGGTGGTGTTGTTTGCCACGGTCACTGCCACTCGCGAAGAACGCGCCCGCGAATACGCGGTGCTGCGTTCTTTAGGGGCAGGCAATCGTTTGCTGCAACAAGTACAAACCGCTGAATTGCTGGGCGTCGGTGCTCTCTCCGGTGCGCTGGCCGCCTTGGTGGCCTCTGCCATGGGTTGGGCGTTGGCTTGGTTTGTGTTTGAGTTCAATTGGCAGGCATCGCCTGGGGTGTTGGCTGGGGGTGTAGCTGGCGGTGCTTTGCTGGCTTGGGGTGCAGGATGGTGGGGCTTGCGCGAAGTGTTGCGCCGACCAGTGGTACAGACCCTGCGCATGGCGGCAGAATAAATAGCTGTTGGGTGTGTTGGTCAGCTCAGCAACACCACCAACGCACCCGCGCCACCCTCTGAGGCCTTGGCTTGCACAAACGCCAGCACTTCTTTTTTTTGAACCAACCAACGTTGCACCTTGGCTTTGAGCACCGGGGTTTTGCCCGGCGAACCCAAACCCTTACCGTGCACCACCCGCACACAGCG
>JBJTXF010000232.1:0-5427 GCA_046082145.1 Limnohabitans sp.
AGCGGCGACCGAGCCGGCATGGCGTGAGCACCTCGCGTCACAACACAAGCAACCTCGCGTCACAACACAAGCGACCTCGCGCCAAAGCCAAAGCAACCGAGCCGGCATGGCGCAAGCAAATACACTCATGAAAAAAAGTTACCAGAAAAAGGCGCACACCCTCAAAACCGCGTGACTCGGAGCATAAATTGTGATTTTTAGCCGGGTAAAACTGGAAAATCCGCGCCAATCAGAGCCATAATGCGGGTTTTCTCGTTTACCCCTCACTCTTGCGATTTTTTAAAGGATGGATATGACTGATTTTTACAAACGCACCTGGTTTCGTACCGCTGCCTTGGGCTTGGTCGCCGCTGCCTTGGTTGTTGGCTGTGGCAAAAAGGAAGAACCCAAGCCCGCTCCTGCGGCGAAAGCCCCCAAAGCAGAACCGCTGAAAATTGCTTTCGCTTATGTAGGCCCTGTTGGCGACGGTGGCTGGACCTTTGCACATGACAATGCCCGCAAAGCCATAGAAGCCGAGTTTGGCGACAAAGTACAAACCACCTACACAGAAAACGTTTCCGAGTCAGCGGACGCCGAGCGCAATTTCCGCGACATGGTGTCTCAAGGCAACAAACTGATTTTTGGCACCACCTTTGGTTACATGGAACCCATGTTGAAAGTGGCTGCTGACAGCAAAGACGTCAAATTTGAGCATGCCACGGGTTACAAGCAAGCCGAAAACATGCGCACTTATGACAGCCGTACCTACGAAGGTGCTTACATGGCTGGCGTGATCGCTGGCAAGATGACCAAGTCCAACACCTTAGGTGTCGTGGCTTCAATACCCATTCCTGAAGTGGTTCGCAACATCAACAGCTTCACATTGGGTGCGCAGTCGGTCAACCCCAAAGTCAAAACCAAGGTTGTCTGGGTCAATGAGTGGTTCAACCCACCCAAAGAAACCGAAGCAGCCACATCGTTGATCAATGGTGGCGCAGATGTTCTGTTCCAAAACACCGATTCACCAGCCGTGTTGAAAACCGCTGAAGCCAAAGGCAAGCGCGCTTTTGGCTGGGACTCGGACATGACCGCTTATGGCCCCAAGGCTCACCTTGCTTCGGCCATCATCAACTGGGCACCATACTACATTCAAACCACACGTGAAGCCTTGGAAGGCAAATGGGTGGGTGGTACAGGTGTGTGGTGGGGTGTCAAAGAAGGCGCGATTGACATTGTTTCAATCGCTGAAGATGTGCCAGCCGATACCAAAGCCAAAGTCGAAGAGATCAAAGCTGGGTTGAAGGATGGCAGCTTTGCGATTTGGAAAGGCCCGTTGGTTGACAACACGGGCAAAACACTGTTGAAAAAAGACGAAGTGGCTGACGACAAGTTCTTGAGTGGCGTCAATTTCTATGTCAAAGGCGTTGAAGGGAAAGTGCCCGGCGGCAAGTAATTGACCCCTTGGTCAGGTTCCTGCAAAAGGCTGCCCCAGGGCAGCCTTTTTTGCGACATGTACATATTTGTTAATTGAATCATTAAACACCGTGAAACCACTTTTGCTGATAGTGACAGGCAGTTTTGTGTTGGTCAATCTGTCTTGGTCACAGCCTATGGGTCTGCCGGACGCAACCCGTACCCCCGGTTTTGTCGATACCACGGTAACCCAGGGCAATATCCAATCTACCGTCTGCGTCAAGGGCTATACCCAACGTGTCAGGCCTGACAAGACATACACCAACCGCTTGAAAAGAGAACAAATCAGGCAATACCGATATACCGATAAAGATCCACGTAAATACGAACTCGACCACCTGATTCCGCTGAGCATTGGCGGCAACCCGACTGATCCGCGAAATCTTTGGCCCCAACCGCGTGAAGGCGAATGGTCAGCAGAACAAAAAAATGAACTTGAATGGATTGTTTACAAAATGCTGTGTCGGGGTGAATTGACTTTGACTGAAGCACAGCAACGTGTTGCTCAAAATTGGGTAGACGCTTACCAAGCGTGGGTACCTTCTCGCAGACATTGGCTGCCATCCAAGAAACACCATGACGATTGAATCAGATCACAATCTTTCACTGACCAGGAGCACGCCCGACATGATGCCAATCGAACATTTGCTTTGGCACCCCGTGTGTGATGCCCGTCAAGTGCAAGAAGAACCTTTTCCCATTGTATTGTTAGGCCAAGCACTTGTTTTGTGGCGTGACCAGCATGGTGTGGTAAGTGGTTTGCACGACCGCTGTCCGCACCGAGGGGCAAGCTTGTCTTTGGGTCGCATATGCCAAGGGCAACTGCAATGCGCCTATCACGGTTGGTTGTTTTCTGGCCAAGGTCAATGTGCCCACGTGCCTGCACTGCCGCATTTCAAGCCAGGACCTGCTCAACAAGCCAAAGCGGTGGCGGTGGCAGAGCGCATGGGATTGGTGTGGGTGTGTTTGGATGTGGCAAATGCAGAGCAAGCCATTTGGCCTGCCTTTGCCGCCGAATGGAATCTAAGCATGCGCAAACTCAATGCTGGTCCGTACGACGTGGCCACGAGCGCACCACGCATTGTTGAAAATTTTTTGGACATGTCGCACTTCAGTTTTGTACATGACGGATGGCTGGGTGAGGTCGGCCATAGTGAGATTCCCGATATTTCATCAGAGGAAAGCGACACTGGGTTCAAGATCACCAATGCGCAAGTCTGGCAACCTAACACGAGTGCTTTGTCTACCGAAGGCGGCATGGTCACATATACCTATGAAGTGATGCATCCTTACTCAGCCGTGTTGACCAAAGTGCCCGACGCACAAAGCGGTTTGCCACCTGGCTATGAAGAATCCATCATTCTTTGCATTCTTCCTATAACGCCAGAAAGTTCTCGTGTTTGGTTTCGCATGGCGGTCGCCGATTTTGATGCCGATGTCGAGGATGTATTGGCATTTCAAGACAAGATTTTTTCGCAAGACAAACCGGTTTTGGAATCGCAAACCCCGCGTCTGTTACCCTTGGGCACAGGCGTCGAATCGAATGTGGCCAGCGACAAAGCCTCGGTGGCTTACAGGCGGTTTTTACAAAAGCTGGCTGTTACTTTTGGAGTCTGTTGAATGAACTTTTCTGCTGTTTTACCAACCCAATTGCCTGCGTTGTTACAGGCCATGCCTAAAACAGAACTGCACATGCACATCGAGGGCTCGCTTGAGCCCGAATTGATCTTCACCCTTGCCCAGCGCAACCAAGTGCGTTTGAATTACGACAGCGTGGAGGCATTGCGCGCTGCGTATGCATTCACCGATTTGCAAAGTTTTCTGGACATCTACTATGCGGGTGCCAGTGTCTTGCAGCAACCGCAAGATTTTTACGACATGGCCTGGGCGTATTTTTTGCGGGCCAAGGCTGACAACGTGGTGCATGCCGAATTGTTCTTTGATCCGCAAACGCATACCGAACGCAAAGTGTCCATGCGAACAGTGATCACGGGGTTGCACCAGGCTTGTACCGACGCTAAAGAAAAACTTGGCATCAGTTCCTCGTTGATTTTGTGTTTTCTGCGGCATTTGAGCGAAGAGGCTGCGATGGACACCTTCGAAGAAGCCATCCCTTTCAAAGACAAGTTCATTGGTGTGGGACTGGACTCCAGCGAACGTGGTCATCCGCCTGAAAAATTCGCGCGTGTGTTTGCCCGCGCGCGTCAATTGGGTTTGCGCACCGTGGCGCATGCGGGCGAGGAGGGACCCCCAGCTTACATATGGGGTGCGTTGGATATCCTGCATGCCGAGCGCATCGACCACGGTGTGCAGGCCATCCACGACGCGGCGTTGATGCAGCGCTTGGCCCGCGACCAAGTGCCGTTGACTGTGTGCCCTTTGTCCAATTTGAAGTTGTGTGTGTTCCCTGATCTGGCGCAACACAATCTCGGTCAAATGCTTGAGCAAGGCATTTGCGTCATGCTCAATTCCGACGACCCTGCCTATTTCGGCGGTTATTTGAATGACAACTATGTGCAAACATTTGCTGCGTTGGGCTTGAACGCATCGCATGCTTATCAATTGGCGCGCAACAGTTTTGAAGCGGCGTTTGTTTCACAAGCGCAAAAGCAAGTTTGGCAAACCCAACTCGATGCCTGCTTTCACCAGTTCGGTGCTTGAGCGCTGGTCGAGCACATGCCAAGCGGTATGACTGCCCCTGCGCCAGTGGCGGTGGTGGGTGGTGGCATTGGCGGTTTGGCGGCCGCGTTGGCTTTGGGACAAGTGGGTGTGAACACCTCTTTGTACGAACAGTCGGCCAAGTTTGAAGAGGTGGGGGCAGGCATCGGTTTAGGCCCAAACGCCATCCGGCGTCTGGAGGCATGGGGCCTTGGAAAGGCATTGCGAGAACACGCTTGTATGCCGCAAGAATTGCGGGTGCGACAAGCCGAAGACGGTCGCTTATTGGGTTGCCTGCCCATGGCAGATGCATTTGTGGCGCGCTATGGTGCACCTTATCTCACCCTACACCGCGCCGATTTGCACAACTGTTTGCGGCAGGCATTGCAACACCAATCCAGCGCTGTTTTGGCATTGAACCACCGCTTGCAATCGGTGACACAGACGGCACACAGCGTGGAGCTGCGTTTTGAAAACAACCAAGCTGTCACTCACGCACACGCGTTGTTAGGTGCAGACGGTTTGAACAGCCGCGTTCGCCCGTCGGTGTGTGGCGATGAAACGCCAGTGGCCAGCGGCCACTGGGCTTATCGCGCTTTGGTGCCCATGCAAGACCTGCCTTTGGAGTGGCGCAAGCCGCAAATGGGCATGTGGTTGGGACCGGCTTTGCATGTGGTGCATTACCCAGTCAAAGGCGGCGAATGGTTCAATGTGGTGGTGTTGGTAGAAGCCACTGATAGGGCTGAGACAGCCGGGTGGGATGTGGTGCGAACACCCGCGCAGACCGCCGCAGATTTGCAGCGCGCCATGAGCACCTGTTGCCCTGAGCTACAAGCATTGGTGTCCATGGCACCGTTGTGGCGAGCTTGGTGTTTGTTTGATCGCCCGCCCGTTCATTCAGCTGCGCAACTGGCGCGCGGCAAAGTGGCTTTGTTGGGGGATGCAGCACATCCTATGCTGCCTTATTTGGCGCAAGGTGCAGGCATGGCGATTGAGGATGCAGCGCAATTGGCGGTGCAATGGCAGCACAACCACTTGTCAGTGGAAGAGCGTTTGCAGCGGTATGCGCAAGCGCGTTGGCAGCGCGTGGCCAAAGTACAGCAAGGCGCTAGGCGCAACGGCAGGGTGTTTCATGCCCAAGGTGGGTTGCGAATTGCGCGCAACGCAGCCATGTCGCTGGGTGGCGCCAAACTCATGGACATGCCTTGGTTGTACGGCGGATAAACCCCTTCACGCTTTCACAAACGACCCAATAGCAAGAGCTCCATCAGTGCTTTTTGCACATGCATGCGGTTTTCGGCTTCGTCCCAGACCACC
>JBJTXF010000233.1:0-2153 GCA_046082145.1 Limnohabitans sp.
CCACCTTGTGCCGTTCAAGCGCAGTTTTGAGTTGCCGCAAAGTGGCTTCTGACCCTTCGCGCAATTGCTCCGCAGTAGCATCCGCGATGGCCAGGCCAGCTGACAAACTGTCGGCTACTGGCAACAGGCTTTCGGCAAACGCTTCAACCGCAAATTTGCGGGCTTTAGACACTTCTTCGTCGGCTCGTCGGCGCGCGTTTTCTACTTCGGCCTTGGCTCGTAAATATTGGTCTGCCAGATCGGCGTTGGCGGCTTTGAGGTTGGCCAATTCAGCAAGCGCATCAACCAGCGGGTCTTGGGATTGCCCCTGTGGTTCTGGCACGGGCGAAGAAGTTGCATCCGCGACGGAGTCGGTTTGGCTCGGCGTTTCAGAGGTTTGCGGGGGTTGGGGATCAGTCATGCGGTTCGGGGTTGGACTTTTTTGACGATATAGATATGTGGGAGGGATTTGTCTGAATTCAAGAGCTGGCCTAGTCAGGCCAAGCAAATTTCGCGGAAATCAGAAATTGATCTCGAATGGAGTGAAAAATAGCGGTATTTAATTGATTTATTGAAATTTTTTAACTAAATAAAACTAATATTAAGGAATCGCAGCTTGGGTTTTCACCATGTCCAGAGAGTTCATATTTGACACATTGAGCAAGCAACTGCAAGCGCAGGAGATCACCCACACCAAGTAGGCTCAACACTTGGATTTGACAGTCGCTGCCACCAAACATATTTTCGAAACCCGCGATTGCACGATCAGTTGTATGGAAAAAATCTGTGTTTTGGTGGGTTTAAAGCTGGAGGATCTGCTCAACTACACCCCCAAACCCGTGCAATTGCTGGTAAATCTGATTCAGCAATTTGAAATTGAGCTTCTTAGCAACAAAAAACTGTTCGCCGTGGCGGTTGGGGTGATGTATTTTTGGAGCTTCAAAGACTTGTTGGCAAGAATCAAAGTGAACAAAGGCGAGTTGATTCAATTGCTACACAGGTTGGAGCAAATCGGTTTTGTCAAAATGGTTTCAGCCAACGACTTTAAACCCATGCTATCGCCTAAATTTGCTTGGATTCCGGATGGCCCAGTTTTGCGCATGGTTCGCAGAGAGTCGCTGGAGTTTTTGTCGAACAATTTTGACGGGGACGGCGATGTTTTGCATGCCATGAATGTGTTCATCACCCCCGATACGCACAGTAAATTGAGACAACAGCTCAACGCTATCGCGCATGAGTACAAAAATCACATGGTTGCAGAAGCCAATATTCCCGCTGATGACAAGCAAATGGTTTCGTTGATCATTGCGGCACGCTCCTGGCTACCCAGTTTCATTCAAAGCCAAATGCGTTGATATTTGCCTATGGGCATTGCATTGCAGCGCAGTGGTATTTACGCATTGACCTCAAGCAGTTCTACCTCAAACACCAAGGTGGCGTTGGGTGGAATCACACCGCCGGCACCGTATGCGCCATAACCCAGATCAGGTGGAATCAACAGCGTGCGTTTACCGCCAACTTTCATGCCTTGAACCCCTTCGTCCCACCCTTTGATGACCATACCCTGTCCCAAACCAAATTCGAAGGGGTCATTACGGTCTAAGCTGGAGTCGAATTTCTCACCTTTTTCACCGTTTTCCCAAAGCCAACCCGTGTAGTGCACCGACACATACTGACCGGCAATGGCCGTGTCGCCGTCGCCGGTATGGGTGTCGTCATATTGCAAACCGCTGAGGGTGGTGATCATGGGGAAATCCATAAAAGCCCGAAACGCTGAAGTGTAGGCGAGTGCGTCAAGGCCTCATGAATCGGCGGTGAAGCCAATGCGTTTGACCACCGGGCCCCAATAGTCATACTGTCGACGCATGTCTTTGGCCATGTCGTCGCTGCTACCGCCCAACGGCAATAAGCCTTGCAGCGCCAGACTGTCGATCACACCTTTGTCTTTGAGAGACTGATTGATGGCGCTGTTGGCAGCTGCCACCACTGAGGCTGGCATTTTGGCGGGCGCGAAAAACCCAAACCATTCTTCGACAGTGAGTTCTGGAAATCCTTGCTCAGCGAAAGTGGCGACCTCTGGCACAAATGGCGAGCGAGACTTGCCTGAGGTCGCCAACAGCCGCAATTTACCGGCTCGGTGGTTGGCCAAAAAGTCGCCGTGGGGTGTGAACATG
>JBJTXF010000234.1:0-4720 GCA_046082145.1 Limnohabitans sp.
CCACAAACAGGCTCGTTTGGAGGTTTGTCACCATTGCCTTGGCGCATCACTGTGCTGACTGGGTTTTTTGGTGGCTTTGCCTATGCCGTGTTCGCTTACAGCGGCTTCTTTTTTGCCCCCGCCGCGCACGGTTCGGTGTTGATGCCGGGCAGCTTGCCTTTGTGGACCAGTATTCTCGCGGTGTTTTTATTGGGTGAACGCTTGCACGGTTACCGTTTGCTCGGTCTGGGTTTGATTCTGTGTGGCGATCTGCTCGTGGGTGGCAGCAGTTTGCGCCATGCCTTCGACGGTGGCACTGTATGGATCGGAGACCTGTTGTTCATGGCGGCCAGTGTCTGCTGGTCCACCTACAGCGTGCTGAGCCGTCGCTACCAGTTGCAGCCGGTGCCGGCCACCATGGCGATCACGTGTTTTGCTTTTTTCAGTTTTGTGCCGCTGTATGCAGTACTTTGCAGTGTGGGGGTTTTGACCACCCACTTGTGGACCGCCCCATGGCAAGAAGTGCTTTGGCAGGCATTGTTCCAAGGCGGTGGATCAGTGGTGTTGTCAGGCATCAGTTTCACACTGATGATCCGCGCTTACGGACCGGTGCGCTCAACCATGTTGACTTCACTGGTTCCTGGACTGTCGGCATTGGGCGCGGTTGTTTGGCTGGGTGAGCCCTTGGGGTGGCAGGTCTTGCTCGGCTTATCGTTGGTCACGCTCGGCATTGTGTTCGGCGTGCAAACACCTCGGTCTGTGACAAGGAAGCCTGCTTCATGAATTTGTTGGCCTTGGATTGCAGCACCGATCGGCTATCGCTGGCCGTGCAACATGAAAACTGGGTTTTCACGCACCATGGCTTGGCAGGGGCACAAGCATCGGCGACAGTGATCGACGCGGTTTTGGCATTGCTGGTGGAGGCAGAATTGCCCTTGGCGTCTTTGCAAGCCATTGCATTTGGACGCGGGCCTGGCGCATTCACCGGTTTGCGCACCGCATGCTCGGTGGCGCAAGGGCTGGCTTTGGGGGTGGGCTTGCCATTGCTGCCGATCGACACCTTGCTGTGTCTGGCCCAAGCCACAGCAACCACACACACACGGGTCATCGCCATGCTGGATGCGCGCATGGGCCAGGTCTACGCAGGCGCCTATGAGCGGCAGGCTGGCGGTTGGACCACGCTGACTGCGCCCATGCTGTGCGAACCGCAAGACTGGTCCTCGCCCTTCGCTTGGAAAGGTTTGCCCATGGTGCTGGCGGGCAATGCCATGGCCGTGCATGAAAGCCATTTGCAACCCTTGATCAAAGCCTGCGGCACCGAGCCTGTGACCGTCTGGCCCGAAGCCACTGCCATGCTGCCATTGGCCATGCTGGCTTGGCAGCGCGGGCAAGCCGTCCCTGCGCAAGACGCCATGCCGTTGTATGTGCGTGACGATGTGGCCCGCACCACGGCTGAGCGTTTGGCCGACAAGGCAGCCAACGCATGAAGTTGTTTCGCAAATCGCACAGCGCCTTACTGCAGGACAGCGCCTTGCCAGCGCCGCGCGACATGACGCAAGAGATGTTGACCCAAGTGCTGCGGGTTGAGCAAGGTGCGTATTCACACCCTTGGTTGATGGGCAATTTTGTCGACTCAATCATCAGCGGCTATCACATGCCTGTGTGGTGGCAGGGCGATGAATTACTGTGTTATATGGTGGCAATGCGTGGTGCAGACGAGGTGCATCTGCTCAATTTCACCGTGGCACCAGCCCATCAACGCCAAGGTTTGGCACAAGCCATGATGCGTTATTTGCACGACTGGAGCATGTCACGCGGTGTGCACAGTATTTGGCTAGAGGTGCGCGCCAGCAACCTGCGCGCGATCGATCTGTATCTGGCCAGCGGGTTTGTCAAAGACGGAGTGCGCCCCAGTTACTACCCGGTTCACAACGGCCAACGCGAAGACGCGGTGGTCATGTCTTTGAACTGGTAAGCCGCGGTGGTAAGGTCTTGCCCATGATGCCTGCACTTGACCCCAGACAGCGCGCCATGCTGGCAGAGATGGGGGTGCGTGTGTGGCAAGCTGCCAACGAGGAACCAACGCCTGCTTCTACTCCTGCCGCTGTAGCGGTCGCCCGTATTGCAGTCCCCTCACCTGCGCCAGCGCTTACGCCTGCCCGGGTGCGCCAGGCCCCGCCAAGCCGTGAAGTTGCAAGCCTCGCATCAGCTGATCCTGCTGCGAGCTTGGGCGATTTGCCCGAAGGCTTGAGCCACATGGATTGGCATTCGCTGAAAAATGCAGCGGCGGAATGCCGCGCCTGTGGTTTGTGCGAACACCGCCAACAAACGGTGTTTGCTGAAGGTGCGCCGGTTGAAGGTCAACACACCGATTGGTTGATCATCGGAGATGCGCCCAACGACAATGAGAACACTTCTGGCAGCCCCTTCAGCGGGCCCGAAGCGGATTTGCTGGACGCTATGTTGCTCGCCATGGGGTTAAAGCGTCCTACGCTTGCCGGTTCGTCAGAATCGGTCGTGTTGGTGAATGCTTTGAAATGCAAACCGCCTGCACAACGCAATCCCCACGCCAACGAATTGGCGCAATGCCGTCATTTCCTGAACCGCCAAATAGAACTGCTTCAACCCCGGGTGATCCTGGCTTTGGGCCGCATGGCCGCCATGGCCGTGTTACACGACAGCCTGCCTAACATTCATGCCGTTCCTTTGGGGAAATTGCGCGGTCAAGTCCAGCAAGCCCATGGCATTCCCGTGATCGTCAGTTATCACCCCGCCAATTTGATGCGTACCCCCGGCGATAAGGCCAAAGCATGGGGCGATTTGTGTCTGGCCATGACGCTTTTGCGAAGCGGCAACCGATGAAGGTTGGCAATAGGTGCTGCCTACAATCACCTGATGACTTTTATTGAACAGCTCAAGCACGTCACCCAGGTCAACCGCTCGGTGTTGTGTGTCGGACTTGATCCCGAACCCGCCAAATTTCCTGATCAACTGCGCAAGCAAGCAGATGCCATCTACACGTTTTGTGCGCAGATCGTCGACGCCACCAGCGACTTGGTGTGTGCGTTCAAACCGCAAATTGCTTATTTCGCTGCGCACCGCGCTGAAGCGCAATTAGAGCAATTGATCGCACATATTCGCCGCGTTGCCCCGACTGTTCCTGTGATATTGGATGCCAAGCGTGGCGACATCGGCAGCACGGCCGAGCAATACGCGATCGAAGCTTTTGAGCGTTACGGTGCCGATGCCGTCACCTTGTCTCCGTTCATGGGCTTTGATTCGATCGAACCGTATGTCAAGCGACATGGCAAAGGCGCTTTTTTGTTGTGCCGTACCTCAAACCCCGGTGGTGACGATTGGCAAACACGCCGTCTGGCTGACGTTGCCGGTCAACCCAGGCTGTTTGAACACTTGGCGCAATTGGCGCAAGGACCTTGGAATTTGAATGGCCAGTTGGGCCTGGTGGTCGGCGCAACTTACCCCGATGAAATTGCCCGCGTGCGCGACATTGCACCGGCCTTGCCGCTGCTGCTTCCTGGCGTAGGTGCTCAAGGCGGCGATGCCGCAACCACGCTCAAAGCAGGCTTTCGCAAACAGGGCGATCAGATCAGCGGGCCGATCATCGTCAATTCTTCCCGCGCCATTCTGTACGCGTCAAAAGGCAATGATTTTGCGAGCGCCGCGCGGGAAGCGGCATTACAAGCCCGCCGTGTTTTGACTTTTTAAGGGCAAGAGGCGTTTCAAATAACGGCCGGTGATGCTCTGCGGATTGTTCGCTACATGCTCGGGCGTACCAACCGCCACCACTTGACCGCCACCGACACCGCCCTGCGGGCCCATGTCGATCAACCAATCGGCGGTTTTGATCACATCCAAATTGTGTTCAATCACCACCACGGTGTTGCCCGCTTCAACCAATTGCTGAAGCACCTTCAACAACAAATCAATGTCTGCAAAATGCAAGCCCGTGGTGGGCTCATCGAGGATATATAGCGTTTTGCCGGTGTCTCTTTTGCTCAATTCCAGGGCCAGTTTCACGCGCTGCGCCTCGCCACCCGACAAGGTGGTGGCCGCTTGGCCCAAGCGGATGTACCCCAATCCCACTTCCATCAAGGTGTTGAGCTTGCGCGCGAGCGCAGGCACCGGTTTGAAAAACGCGAACGCGTCTTCCACGGTCATGTCCAAGATTTGCGCAATGTTTTTTCCCTTGTATTGCACATCCAAGGTTTCGCGGTTGTAGCGTTGACCCATGCACACATCACAGGGCACATACACATCGGGCAAAAAATGCATTTCCACCTTGACCATGCCGTCGCCTTGGCAGGCGTTGCATCGGCCACCATCCACATTGAACGAGAAGCGGCCGGGACCATAGCCCCGCTCGCGCGACATCGGGACATCGGCCATGAGTTCACGAAGCGAAGTGAACAGTCCGGTGTAAGTCGCGGGATTGGAGCGAGGAGTGCGCCCAATCGGCGACTGGTCGACATTGATCACCTTGTCAACATGGTAGAGGCCGAGGATGTCATCATGCGGCGCAGGCTCTTCATGGGCGCGGTGAATATGACGGGCCACCGCGGTGTACAAGGTGTCATTCACCAACGTGGATTTGCCCGAACCGGACACCCCGGTCACGCAAGTGAACAAACCCACGGGAAATTCCACGGTGACGTTTTGCAGGTTGTTGCCACGCGCTCCCACCACAGTCAACGCTTGGCGTGCCGCATGTGTTTGCGAGTCG
>JBJTXF010000235.1:0-8222 GCA_046082145.1 Limnohabitans sp.
GAACCGCATCCGCGCGATTACTTCGCCAAAGTGCGTCAACAACCGGATGTCGCACCAGCACGCATCGCGACCTTGCGCGACAAACTGGCGCAACTCGAAGCCTGCGGCATCAGTCAATGTGTGGTCATGCCTTTCAACGCAGCCCTGTCCAGTTTGTCACCCTTGGACTTTGTGCACCAAGTGCTGTTGAACGGACTGTATGCCCGTAGCGTCTGGGTGGGCGACGATTTCCGTTACGGCGCACAGCGCGCTGGAGACCATGACACTTTATTGCGCAGTGGGCAGGCGTTGGGGTTTGAGGTGGTGCGCATGGATAGTTATGAATTGATGCACGGGCCCTCGCAAAAGAGATTGCGCGTATCCAGTTCAGCGGTGCGCCACGCTTTGGCACAAGGGGATATGCGCCAAGCTGCTGTGTTGCTGGGTCGGGCTTATGCTGTGTCCGGCCATGTGGTACATGGCCGCAAACTCGGGCGTGAATTGCAATGCCCCACGCTGAATCTGCGTTTTGGCCATGCCAAACCTGCGGCCAGCGGTATTTTTGTGGCCATGGTGCACGGGCTGGATGCACAACCGTTGCCCGGTGTGGCGAATTTCGGCGTGCGACCGTCTTTGGACGCCAACGACGTGAACCAAGGCCAGGTGCTACTTGAAACCCATTGCCTGGATTGGCCGTCCCATCTCGGTCCTGAGGGGGGCTCCGGTAAACTTGTTCGAGTGGAACTGCTGCATAAATTACACGACGAATTGAAGTACGACAGCCTGCAAGCCCTCAACCAGGGCATTGAGCGCGACTGTGAAGAGGCACGTGCCTGGCTGGCTTCCCGAATTTGACAGGGCCTGCATGACGCACCTTGCCCCGCGTCCTCTCCCCAGCGTGCAAATGTCTCCCCAAGCCGCTGCGCCAGCCCTCTCTCATTAAATTCCCAAATACCTGATTGCCATGACCGAACCACACCACAAGCCACCCGCCAACGATTACCGCGCGACACTGAATCTGCCAGACACGCCCTTTCCCATGCGAGGCGACTTGCCCAAACGCGAACCCGCTTGGGCAAAAAGCTGGACCGAGCAAGGTTTGTACAAACAACTGCGCATCGCCCGCCACGGTCAACCGCTGTTTGTGTTGCATGACGGCCCACCCTATGCCAATGGCAAATTGCACATCGGGCACGCGCTCAACAAAGTCCTCAAGGACATGATTGTCAAAAGCCGTCAACTCGCTGGTTACGACGCGCAATACATCCCCGGTTGGGACTGCCACGGTTTGCCCATCGAAAACGCCATCGAAAAACTGCACGGCAAAAAATTGGGTGCCCCTACAGCGGCCAAAGAGGGTGGCACAGGGTCTGCTGGCTATAGCTGTGCCGATGTGCAGGCCGAATGCCGCGCCTACGCCAGCGAACAAATCGAAGAGCAACGCGAAGACTTCAAACGCTTGGGCGTCTTGGGAGACTGGGAGCGTCCCTACCGCACCATGGACCCTGCCAATGAAGCCGGTGAAATACGCGCCTTCAAACGCGTGATTGAACGTGGGTTTGTTTACCGAGGGCTCAAACCGGTTTATTGGTGCTTCGATTGCGGTTCTTCCCTGGCCGAGTTTGAAATCGAATACGCCGACAAAAAGAGCGACACCTTGGATGTGGCGTTTTTATGCGCCCAACCCGACAAACTCGCCAAAGCATTCGGTTTGTCTACATTGGACAAAGATGCGTTTACAGTTATCTGGACCACCACCGCTTGGACCATTCCCGCCAACCAAGCGCTCAACCTCAACCCTGAATTGACGTATGCCTTGGTGGATACCGAACGCGGTTATTTTGTGTGCGCTGAATCGCTGGTTGATACATGTTTAGAACGCTGGCAACTCCGCGGCAAAGTCGTGTCAACTTGCAAAGGCCAGTCTTTGGATTTGATCGAATTTCACCATCCGTTGTCGCATATGGACGCCGCATACCAACGCACCGCTCCGGTGTATTTGGCGGATTACGCCACCGATGCCGATGGCACCGGTATTGTTCACAGTGCCCCGGCCTATGGGGTGGATGACTTCAACTCGTGTGTGGCGCACGGCTTGGCCTATGACGACATTCTCAATCCGGTGCAAGGCAACGGTGCTTATGCGGACGACTTTGCGTTGTTTGGCGGGCAACATATCTGGAAAGCCGTGCCGAACATTTTGCACACTTTGAAAGACGCGCAACGCTTGTTGTCCACCCATGGCATCACGCACAGCTATCCGCATTGCTGGCGCCACAAATCGCCGGTGATTTACCGCGCGGCTGCGCAATGGTTTATTCGCATGGACGAAGGTGAAGGCGTGTTCACCACCGCCAAGGCCAGCCAGACATTGCGACAACTGGCGCTGCAAGCGATTGAACACACCTGCTTTTACCCGGAGAACGGCAAAACCCGATTGCGCGACATGATTGCCAACCGCCCAGACTGGTGTATTTCGCGCCAGCGCAGTTGGGGCGTGCCGGTGCCTTTTTTGTTGCACAAGAACAGCGGTGAATTGCACCCGGACACGATGGATATTTTGGACATCGCCGCTGACATGGTGGAGAAAGGTGGCGTTGAAGCATGGAGCCGCGCCAGTGTGCAAGATATCCACCATCAATTGCAGGCCATCGGCAAAGGTCAGCATGCCGGGCCGCAAGACTATGCCAAAAGCACCGATATTTTGGAGGTCTGGTTTGACTCGGGTTCCACCTTCGAGCACGTGCTTCGAGGCAGCCACCAAAACGCTTATGACCGCGCGCCGTTTCACGACAGCGGCCCTGAAGCCGACCTATACCTCGAAGGCCATGACCAGCACCGGGGTTGGTTCCACAGTTCCTTGTTGCTGGGTTGTGCGCTCTACGACCGCGCGCCTTACCGAGGATTGTTGACCCACGGTTTTGCCACCGACGGTCAAGGCCGCAAGATGAGCAAATCCTTGGGCAACACCGTGGTGCCGCAAGAAGTCACCGACAAACTCGGCGCAGAAATTGTGCGGCTGTGGGTGGCGTCTACCGATTACTCAGGCGACCTCAACATCGACGCCAACATTTTGGCGCGTGTGGTCGACACCTATCGGCGCGTGCGCAACACCTTGAAATTTTTGTTGGCCAATACCAGCGACTTTGACATCCAACGCGATGCCGTTGCGCTCAACGACATGTTGGAAGTCGACCGTTACGCGCTCAGCCGCGCGGCGCAATTGCAAGCCGATATCGTCGGTCAGTTCAACCCACAAACCCGGGTGTTTGAAGGGGGCCACTATGGCCGCTATGAGTTTCATCCCGTGGTGTCCAAATTGCAGGTGTATTGTTCGGAGGACCTCGGTGCGTTTTATCTGGATGTGCTCAAAGACCGTCTCTACACCACGGCCGCTGGCTCGCACGCCCGCCGCAGCGCACAAACCGCGCTGCGGCATATCACCCAAGCCATGTTGCGCTGGATGGCGCCGTTCTTAAGCTTCACCGCCGAAGAAGCCTGGGGCGTTTTGGGCTTGGGCAACACCCTCTTCAAAGAGACTTATGTGGCCCTGCCGGCGGCAGACAACAGCTTGCTGGAGAAATGGTCACGCATTCGCGAGATCCGCGACACAGTGAACAAAGAAATCGAAGTGGTTCGCGCCCAAGGCCTGGTCGGCTCACCCTTGCAAGCCCGTGTCGAGCTTGCTGTCGAGCCCGCAGACATGGTCTTGCTGCAATCGCTGGGCAGCGATGTGAAGTTTGTGTTCATCGTGTCTGCGCTGCATTTGCAAACTGGCACAGCGTTGCAGGTCAAGGTGTCGCCTTGCACCGATGTCAAATGCGAACGATGCTGGCATTACAGCGCGGATGTCGGCAGCATTGCGGCTCATCCCACGATATGCGCACGCTGCGACAGCAACCTGCACGGCAGCGGTGAACAACGCACATTCGCCTGATGGCTGGCGCGTGCTTGTTTTTAGCCAGTGCCGCTGCGAAAAAAACTCTATCCTTAAACACCAACCATGACTAAACACGCACCGCATTCTCTGAGGCTATGGCTGAGCATTGCCTTGGTGGTAATGCTGTTTGACCAATTCACCAAACTGCTGATCATCAGCCGCTTTGAGCTGGGTGACAGCCAAGCGATCACCTCGTATTTCAACCTGGTGCGGGTGCACAACAGCGGCGCGGCATTTTCTTTTCTGTCCACGGCTTCGGGCTGGCAACGTTGGTTGTTCACCGGCATCGGCCTATTGGCCGCCGTTTATATCGTGTGGATGTTGCGCAGCCATCCCCAGCAAACATTGTTTTGTTTTGCCCTGTCCTTGGTGCTGGGTGGTGCAGTGGGTAATGTGATTGACCGCATGCTGTGGGGACATGTGGTCGACTTTTTAGACTTTCACTGGCCATGGTTGTCACCGATTTTTTACCAAGGCCATTTCCCCGCGTTCAATGTGGCAGACAGCGCGATCAGCGTGGGTGCGGTGTGTTTGATCGCCGACGAATTGATACGGATGTGGCGCTCACGCACCTAAACAGCTCAACGCGGCTGTACTTTGTAAACGCTGAAACTTTCCGTGGGCGCGCGACCAGCGGCCAAAGCGATTTGTCTGGGAAGCGTGCCTGTTTTGTGGTCTACCCATTGGGCTTGCACCAACAACTGGGCACGCACATCGAGTGCACGCACATCGTTCAAGTCACTGGTTTTGGCAATGAAAAAATAACTTCGGTCTGTAGGCAATGCATCGGCCTGGTTCACGCGCTGCACCGGCGCGGTTTGACGGTACACACCCAATTCGTAGGCCACCGGTGGGTCCAATCGGTAGACCACCACAGGCAAGGCGGGCTCCGAAGCCAACCAAGGCAGCACGTTATAGGGGATGCTGTAGCGGGTATGCGCCACCAATGTCATGGCCTCCAACACGGCATACAACGACAACACCGCCGCCACTGGATGCACCAACACCGTCAATCCATGGTGCTGTTGCCGTTGCCACACCGCATAAGCCAGCCAACACAAAAAAGCCGTCAGAAAAACCACACCGGTTCGCACATGGCCCACTTGCCACGCCACCCACACGGCCAACACCAGAGTGAATAAGCCCATGCCCGCTTGTACCCAGCGAACACCCCGCCGTGAGGTTTGCAGACAGGCCGACACCAACCAAGGCGCACACATCAGTGCAGCAAACGGATAAACGATGACGGTGTAGTAGTCGAGCTGAAAGCGGGTGAGGCTGAACATCACAAAGCTGACCCCAAAGCTCGCTGCCAAGAACACCCACTTCGAACGCCGTGCGGTCTGCCATGTTGACCAAGCTCGCACAGCTTGCCAACAGCCAGCGCCAAATGCCGCCACCCATGGCAAAAACGCCCACACAAACACCGCCACAAAAAACCATTTGTTGCCTGCCTGGTTGGTGATCGGACCGGTGTTGAAAAACCGACCGAACTGACTGTCCCACAAAAAGAAACGAATACCAGACACACCGGTTTGATTGAAGACAGTTTTTTCAGGGTAAGCATCGAACTGTCGGTACAAGGCCAGCAACTCCGGCGTCACACACACAGCGGTTAAACACAAGGCAAGCCACCATTTCAGACGGAACAACTCGCGCCAGCGCCCTTGGTAAGCCCACATGCAGAGCAACCCGCTACCGATGGTGATCAAGGTGAACACCCCCTTGGTCATCACCGCCATGCCGCTGAAAATCGCTCCCAAGACGAGGTGCTTCATGCGAGCATGTGTGTCAAAACGCCACCAGTGATAGCAAGCTGCCATGATGCTGCCGGTCAAAAACGCCTCCGCTTTCAAAGCGGTGGTGGTGTACATCAGGTGATAGACAGACACATACACCAGCAAAGCAACCAACGCGGTGTCTCGGTCATCGAACAACCGTGCGATGCGGTAGGTGTAATAGCCCCCGAGCAAATGAAACAAAAATCCGGGCAGCATGTAGGCAAACACACTGACACCCAGTAATTGGAAGGACAACGCGCCCAACCAAAACGGAAAATGCGGCTTGTCCAACCAGTCACGGCCATCCAAGATCAGGTCATTCCAGTTGCCACTCAATACCATGTGCTGCGAGAGTGCAGCGTAAAGCACTGAGTCGCCTTCGTTCAAGATGGGAGTGAGCAACGGCACCGCATTGACCAGCAATGCGAGCGCCGTCCAAAAAATGACATGGGGTCGCAAACGACCCAAGCCAGGCATCGTCACACGGTCAACAAGGTGCTGCCAATGGTTTTACGCGCTTCCAGATCACGGTGGGCCTGCGCCGCATCGGCCAGTGCGTAACGCTGTTCAATGTGGATCTTCACTTTGCCACTGCCGACAACCTCGAACAAATCTTCGGCCATGTGCTGGTTGGTCTCGCGCGTGGCAATGTGCGTGAACAAGGTTTGACGCGTCACGTAAATCGAACCTTTGGCGCCCAATGAACCCGGGGCAAACGGCTCGACCGGCCCCGAGGCATTGCCAAAACTCGCCATCAAACCAAACGGCGACAAGCAATTGAGCGATTTGTCCCACGTGTCTTTCCCTACCGAGTCGTACACCACTTTCACACCTTTGCCGTGGGTGATGTCTTTGACACGCACCTCGAAATCCTCCTTGTTGTAATTGATCACATGGGCCGCGCCATTGGCTTTGGCCAACGCGCATTTTTCATCGCTGCCAGCCGTGCCGATGAGTTGCAAACCCAGCGCCTTGGCCCATTGGCAAGCGATCAATCCCACACCACCTGCGGCGGCATGGAACAAAATCAGATCGCCTGCTTGCAAGCCGCCTTGTGGCAAGGTGCGTTTGAGCAGGTATTGCACCGTCATGCCTTTGAGCATCATGCCGGCTGCGGTTTCAAACGAAATGTTGTCCGGCAACTTGCAAACGTTTTTGGCGGGCATCACACGTGCTTCGCAATAGCTTCCCGGAGGTGCGCTCGCATAAGCCGCGCGGTCACCGGCTTTCAAATGGGTCACGCCATCGCCAACCGCTTCCACCACACCTGCGCCTTCCATGCCTAAGCCATGGGGCAATGGTAACGGGTACAAACCGGTGCGATGGTAGACATCGATGTAATTCAAACCGACCGCTTTGTGCGCGATACGCACCTCGCCGGGACCGGGTTGTCCTACATCGACATCGACCCATTGCAGCACTTCCGGTCCGCCGGCTTGTTTGAATTGAATGGCTTTGCTCATGCCTGACTCCTGTTGTGTGGTTGTGATCGCAGAGGCCTGTGCTCAGGCCCCGACGCGTGATTGTCTATGCAACTGGGTTAGAGTCGCCCACATGTCAGAAAACACGTCCTCATCCGTCAAACCCACGCTGGATCTGGCCACCGCAGGTTTGTTGTTGTTGCCACCTTTGGTGTGGGCCGGCAACAGCGTGCTGGGACGGGTCGTCGCGGACATGGTGCCTCCCATCACACTGAATTTTTTCAGATGGCTCCTGGCCTTTGCATTGTTGCTGCCATGGTCGTATCCGGTGCTCAAACCATCCAGCCCCATATGGGCTCACTGGCGTCGTTATGGTTTGATGAGCTTGCTGGGTGTGGGTTGTTACAACAGCTTTCAATACCTGGCGCTTCATACCTCAACCCCGATCAATGTGACCTTGGTCGGCGCGAGTGTGCCCGTGTTCATGCTGGTTTTGGGCGCATTGTTTTACAAACAAAGCGTCACGGTGCGCCAAGTGTTGGGGGCAGCCTTGTCCATCGCAGGCGTGTTGTGCGTGCTGGGACGGGGTGACTGGAACACCTTGCAGACGGTGCAACTGGTGATTGGCGACGTTTATATATTGATTGCTGTGTTGTGTTGGGCCTGGTACAGCTGGTTGGTGGCCCAACCGGTCGACCCGCCAGAAGTTCGCCATAACTGGGTGTACTTTTTAACCGCGCAAATGGTGTTTGGACTGCTTTGGAGCGGGGCCTTCACGTTGGCCGAATGGCGACTCAGCGAACATCCGCACATCGACTGGGGTTGGCCGTTGGCTGCCAGTGTGCTGTATGTGGCATTGGGGCCCGCCTTGCTGGCTTACCGCAGTTGGGGCTTGGGTATCCAACGGGTGGGGCCCAACATCGCGGGTTTTTTTGCCAACCTCACACCTTTGTTTGCCGCGCTGATCTCTACCATCACTTTGGGCGAATCACCGCAAGGCTTTCACGCGGTGGCGTTTGTGCTGATCGTCGGCGGCATTTGGGTGTCTTCACGCAAAACTTGAAATGAATTGTTGCAATTAATTTATATCTATAAGTTTTT
>JBJTXF010000236.1:0-23833 GCA_046082145.1 Limnohabitans sp.
TGGGGGGGTTGAACGGGGTGAGCCAAGCCATGGGTGTCAAGCGCGTCGCGTGAATGACAATGTGACTTCGCCCAGAAAGATGCCAAACTTAGACATGGCCGCTTTGTTGAGCATGACTTTGTCGTCCAGCAAATACATCCAGTCGTCAAACTGCACCTGCCAGACCTGACTGCCCACAGGCAATGCCAAGGTGTAGCGCCAATTGAATGCGTTACCGCGAGTTTCGCCATTGGCGACACCGATGACATCGTCAGCTTGCCCCGAATAGCGACCATTGCCGAGGTGTTGCAATGTCCAGATGCGTTTTTGCTTGGTGCCATCGCTGTACACAAAGTCTTCGTCAAGCACCCCTTGCTCGCCATTCCATTGGCAATGCATGACCACGGTAAACCGCTTGACCACTTTGCCTGAGCGGTCGGTGAAAATGCCCCAGGCATCCACCACGCCATTGAAATACTGGCGCAGATCAAGCAAAGGTTTTTCGCTGGCGTAATCGTTCACAGAGGGGCCGGCGCATCCGCTCGCGGCCAGTGTACCCGCCGCAGCGGCAGAAAGTATCCATCGTCTTTGCATCTTCACTCCATGCTTTGCAGTGGCTTGGCTGAGGCCCACAGTAACGCGCCCGCCAGCAGTTTCAACACACAAGGCAGCAGGGCGTAAGCCCAGCTGAGCGCCAACAAGGCGGGTGCATCGCGAGACCCGCTTTCATACCCTAACCATTGCAGCAACGGTAACGTTACACCAGCGGCCAAGGCCAGGTTCAGCTTGGTTGCCACTTGCCACCATCCGAAATACGCGCCGCTGTGTGCGCCCTCGTTCTGGCTCGTTTGCAGCATGCCATTGAGCAACGCGCCAGGTGCAATCAAGTCCACACCCAGGGTCAGGCCGGACAATACACACACCACGGTGTAGCCGATCTCATCGCCTGCGGCCAACCCCAGGGTCCAAATGAAAACCGCCACTGCAAGCAACATGCCCGCCAGCCAGCAACGCCTCAGTCCCCAACGCGCGATAGCCTGCAGCCACAGCGGCACAGACACAGCCGCAGCCAAAAAATACGCGCCCAGAAATTGGGCTTGTGCGGAGGCAGGTAATTGCAATCGGTCTTGCACAAAGAAAAGCATCAGGGTGGCTGGAATCGCAGAGGCGATGCCATTGAGTATGAACACACCCAGTAATCGGCGAAAACCGGCGTGGCCCCAAGGCTGTTGCAAGCCGCGCCACCAAGGCTTCAGTGCTGTCGCATTGTTCATGGCTATCGAAGGCTCAGGTCTGGGTGCATGCCACCATGCCCACATCGATACAACCAGCAGCAGCACAAACCCACTCACCAACGCTTCCATGCCCAACCAACCCGGCACCACCGAGGCCAGGATCACACCCGCCAACGCCAGTCCTTCGCGCCAGCCCACGATGCGACTGCGAACATCGGTGTCGCCGCCTAAGCGTGCCCCCCATGCTTGCAAGCTGATTTGTAAAAAACTGTAGCCCAGGTAACAAGCCAGCAGCGCCAACAGCACCAGCAGCAACAAACTGTTGAGCGTCACGCTGTGGCCAAAAAGCCAGTGCGGAAAAAACAGCACCACAAACCCCAGCGATAAACCACTGGCAGCCAGCCAGCCGCGTTTGAGCAATATGTGGTTGCCACGCAAAAATAAGCGGTCGCTCCAATGTCCCAGCACGGGGTCGAGCAGGGCATCAAGTGTTCTGGCCAGCAGCAACAAACCGCCGATCAAGCCCAGTGACACGTCAAAGCGATTGGCAAAGTAGTGCGGCCAAATCACATACAAAGGCAAGGCCACAAAAGCCAATGGCAACGCTGGCAGCCCTAACGAAAGCAAATCACGGCGTTTCAGAGGGCTCATGCAGGTTTGCGCAAAGTGAATTGCACCACGTCGGTGTTGTGCTCTAAAAACGCGGCTTCGCAATAGCACAGGTAAAAAAGCCAGGTGCGCTCAAACCGTTGGTCATAGCCCATGCTGGGCAATTGGTCGGCAATGTGCACAAACGATTCGCGCCAGCGTTTGAGCGTTTCGGCATAGTCCAAACCCAATGCAAACGCATCGGTCACTTGCAGTCCCGCTGCTTGTGCTTGCGCCATGAATGTTTTTCTGCTGGGCAAAAATCCGCCCGGAAAAATATATTGTTGAATGAAGTCGGTGCCCAGTGCATATCTGTCGAACAAGTCGTCGTCAATAACAATGCTTTGTATGCAGGCATGGCCACCGGGCTTGAGCAAGCGCGCAATGGTTTGGAAATAAGCGGGCCAATAGTCACGCCCAACCGCTTCAATCATTTCGATGGAGCAAATTGCGTCGTAGGGACCGTCTTGGGTGTCACGGTAGTCTTGTAGCCGCAGATCAGTGACATGTTTCAGGTCTTGTAACCGTTGTTGGGCATAAGCCAGCTGCGATGGGCTGAGTGTGATGCCCGTCATGTGTGCGCCGAATTCGCGTGCACCGATGTCGACCAAGCCGCCCCAGCCACAACCGATTTCGAGTACCCGAGACCCGGCTTCAACCTGAGCCATGCGCAATGCGCGCCGCACTTTGGCTTGCTGTGCTTGTTGCAAAGTTTGGTCACGGTTACCTTCGAACCAGGCCGATGAATAGGTCATGCTCGGGTCGAGCCAGGCACTGTAAAACGCGTTGCCCAAGTCGTAATGCGCATGAATATTTTTGGCGCTGTTGCGCTTGTTGTTGCGGCGCATCCAATGGCGAATTTGGTAGGCAAGACGCCCCCACCATGTGCCAAAAATCATGTCGTCCATCGGGCGGCGATTGACCACCAGCAATTGCAACAAGCCAGTCAGATCAGGCGTTTGCCAATCGCCTGCGATGAAGCTTTCTGCAAAACCAATATCACCCGAGCGCAAAGTCGCACCAAACACTTGCCAGTTGTGCAACACCAATTCGGCTTGTGGTCCGCTGTCCTGTCCAAAACGCACCCAACTGCCATCGGGGCATTGCAAACGCAATCCACCGTATTGAATCGATTGCAACAGTTTCAAGCCGCGACGTGCAGCCACCGGCACAGATGTGCCCAAGGTGTTCAGCACATGGTCAGGTGAATGCAGGGTGGTCATGGTCTGTCGTGCAATGTCAATCGCCACCACGGGTAGCGAACAGGTCAGGGGGAGAAGGTTTGTTGACCAAGGGTACACGCTTGAGCCACAGTTGCAGCGCTTGCCAATGGATGCGCGCGATCACGCCCACACTGTGCAGCGGGTGGGACCACAAAGCGCGGCGCAAACCTGCTGTGCTCAAAGCTTGTAATTCCCCACTCACGCTGGTGCTGATCAGCACACCGAGTGAATCTGCGTGGTCAATGCGCACCACAGTGCGCTGTGTATCAAGGCGTTGGCTGCGCATGAAACGAAAGCTGTAATGGCCTTGTACTTGGCAAAAAGGAGAGACATAAAACACTTTGTCGGCAGCCATGCTGACGCCGTAACGTGGAGAAGGCAGCACGTAACAATGGCGTTCGCCAAAAGTGTTGTTGACCTCTGCTACCATGGCCGCCAGCGTGCCGTCTGCACGGTGGCAATACCAAAAACTTACCGGCTTGAACACATAGCCAAGCACGCGTGCATAGGTGTGTAACCAAATTTCCCCTTGGGCATCGTGAATGCCTTGGGCATGTAGCAATTCATCCAGCCATGCCAATGCGCCGCCTTGTGCGGCGCTGCGACCGTCGCCATGGTCGATATCGTGAAACGACACCATTGCTCGGCGATTGACCGGCAGGTCACCACTGCCGTGACGCGCCATGCTGCGCATAGGCAACATCAAAAACCAAGTGCCATAGGCAAATGCATGGCGGCTGGGTCGGTATCGAGTGTGGCGCACTTCGCCCGTTCCGATCTGCGGCATCATGCGTGGCAAATCGTGCGTGGCAGTGTTCAAACGGCCTCCTGTTGCATGAGGCCTTGCAGAATTGCTTGAGCCGCGCTTCGCCCTGCTTTGTAGCCGTCTTCATGAAAGCCATAACCCATCCAAGCGCCGGCATACCAAGTGTGTTGCTGGCCTTGCAACATACCCATGCGGCGTTGAGCTTGAATCGCCGCCAAATCGAATACCGGGTGTGCGTAATGAAACTGACCCTGTATTTGGGAAGGATCAATCTCTGTCAAGGGATTGAGCGACACGAACACATCTTGAATGAAAGGCAACGGCTGCAAGGTGTTGAGCCAATAGTGCAAACACACACGACTGCCGTCTGCGGTGTGTCGTAAGCGTTGGTAATTCCAAGCAGCCCACGCCAATTTGCGGCTGGGCATCACCGATGTGTCGGTGTGCAGGACAGCTAAATTGTGTTGAAAGCGAATCTTTGACAACACCGATGTTTCGTCCACACTGGGATGGGCCAGCATATTTAGGGCCTGGTCAGCGTGACAAGCCAGCACCACATGGTCAAACCGTTGCGGGCCGGCTTCGGTGAGCAGGGTCACGCCTTGTGCGTCGCGCTGTACCGATTGCACAGGTGTTCGCAGGAATTTATGGGCAATGCGCGAGGTCACCGCTTGCACATAGTGTTGTGAGCCACCTTTGACGGTGAACCATTGCGGGCGGTCATTGACCTGCAACAGACCATGGTTGTCACAAAAACGCACCATCGTGGCAGCTGGAAATTCAAGCATTTGCGATGTCGGGCAGCTCCAAATGCAAGCCAACATGGGTAGCAAATAGGTGTCGCGGAACGTGGGTCCAAAACCGTGTTGGTCCAGAAACGTTTGCAAAGCTTGCATCAATGCCCCATCGTCGTATGACTTGGCCAGCGCCGTGGTCAAACGGTTGAAGCGCAAAATTTCTCGCAGCAACCACCAAAAGCGCGGACGCAACAGGTTGCCACGTTGGGCGAACACGGTGTTGAGATTGGCGCCATTCCATTCAATCGCACCCGAACCGCCCCACGGGGCTTGCACCGAAAACGACATGTCTGAATACGCGGTTTCTATGCCGAGTTTTTCAAACAGCGAAATCAGCCCGGGGTAGGTGCGTTCGTTGTAGACCAAAAAACCGGTGTCTACACCGTAGGTGCAGGGCCCGTTTTGGCCGGGCAGAGTGAGGTTGACAGTGTTGGCGTGGCCGCCGAAATGGTCATCTGCCTCGAACAGACTGACCTCGGCATGTTCCAGCAAGTGGTGCGCTGCTGACAGACCGGCAATGCCCGAGCCGACAATCGCAACCCTAACACTCATTTCAAGGCAGTTTGGCGCTGAGTTGTTTGTCGACCTCGGCCAGAAATTTGGCGTTCAAAGGGTCGGTGGTGCTGTTGAAACTTTTCACCTGTTTGCCATCGCGGCTGATCAGGTATTTGTAAAAATTCCATTTGGGCGCGGTGTCTGTCAGTTGGGTCAACTGCTTGAACAAAGGCAGCGCGTCATTGCCGCGCACCGTGGTTTTGCTGAACATAGGAAATTTCACGCCATAAGTGTTTTCACAAAAATCGGCGATCTTCTGGTTGTTACCGGGCTCTTGTGAGAAATCGTTGGAGGGAAAGCCCAGAACAACCAAACCCTTGTCTTTGTAACGTGCGTAAAGTTCTTCCAGGCTTTTGTATTGGGGTGTGAAACCGCAAAAACTGGCGGTGTTGACCACCAACACCACCTGGCCCGCGTATTGGCACAAGTTTTGTGGTTTTTCGTCTTGTAAACGGTCAACAGTGTGTTGCAGCACCGTGGGACATTTACCGTCGGCGTTTGCTTTGTTTTGCGCGAACACAGGGGGAGCGAGTGATAGCGCCAAGCCTAAAGCCAAAAGGAGATAAGTGAATGAATGAACAGTGTTTTTCATGGCTTTGATCATGCGTTAGTTTCCGTCTATTGTCCACGACACAGATAAATACCCCTCAGGCTGAGCAGTTAGCCTAAGTGAGGGGTTTTTCTCAGAAAGGTGAGGGGGTGTAGCGGTCAAACACCGCATGCCACAAAGCCAATATGGCGGCGCGATGGCCGGCCATGGCAGCGGGTTCATCTCGCCCGACCTGTTCATCCAATCGGGCTTGGTGTTGGCGATGTCGAAGCTCTCGGTATGCACGGGCGGCTTGTGCGCCCACGCCTGGCGGCAACAAACCGACTTGTTCGGCTTGCAGCATCAGTCCGATGTTGCCGATGTTGTCTTGCAAACCCTCATGGCTTGCTGCAAATGCCAACACCAAAAATTGCACAGCGAACTCTGCATCCATCATGCCGCCAAGGCTGTGTTTGAAATCAAAAGCGCTGGCGGGTACCGGATAAGCATCGCGCAGTTTGTGGCGCATGGCGATGATTTCAGCGGCTAAAGCACGCGGCTCGCGCGGTGCGCACAACACTTGGCGACGCACCGCGTCAAAGGATTCACGCAAGCCCGGGTCGCCGACGCAAAACCTTGCCCGCGTCATGGCTTGGTGTTCCCATAACCAAGCGGTGTTGCTGCCCCGCTGTGATTGGTAGTCGCTGAACGCCTCGATGCTGCTGACCAGTAAGCCTGAGTTGCCGTTGGGCCTGAGCGCCGTGTCTATTTCGTACATGTCGCCTTCACCGGTTTTGGTGGTCAACCATTGAATCAATTTGCGGGCAAATACCGCGTAAACCTCTGCGGCTTGGGGATGCTCATCGCGGTAGATAAACACAATGTCAAGGTCGCTGCCATAGCCCAATTCTTTGCCGCCCCACTTACCGTATCCCACAATGCCAAAGCAGGGCGTGTCGCGGTGTTTGTTTTTCAACCTTGTCCAAACCCATCGTGCGGTGAGATCAACCATGCAGTCTGCCAAAGCGCTCAAATCATCGGCGACTTGTTCGACCTGTAACCGTCCCTCCACATCCCGCGCCAATGTCAAAAACAATTCTGCGTGGTGCGCGCGGCGCAGCAGGTTGAGCAAGCTCTCTTCATCGTCACCCGCGTGGGCGCGCAGTGCATCATGGCGGGCTTGCAAATTGCGTGACAGCAATTGCAGGTCAAACCGCTCTTCCAGCATGCCAGGGTCGGCAAGCTCATCGATCACACCCGGATGCTTCATCAAATACGTGGTGGTCCAGCGCCCTGCATCCAACAGTTTGAGCAATTGGGCATGGATGGGCGGGCGCTCCAGCAACAATGCCAAATAGGTTTCTCGCCGCAGCAGCGGTTCCATCCAGTCGCACCAGCGCATAGCCGAGGCTTCACTGACCCGCCCTTGACTCAGCCAGGCTTGGGTGCGCTGCACCAATTGAAAGAGTCGCTGGCGAGCATCTTCGCGCAACCCCCGGATGCGCGGCGAGTCTGACCACGTGGCCACGCGTTGGCGCAAAGCAGGGCTCAACTGTTCAAGCAAACTGTCTAAGTCAGACGGGTTGGTTGCCGTGGTTGTCTGTGAAGGAGCGGTACCGACAGGGCGCAATAAGCGTTCAAATTCTTGGGCCACTTTGTCACGCCAAAACTGCAGCCGCGACAACAAAGCCTCTCGGTCTGGCAGTTGCATGCTTTGGGCGATCCAAAGTAAATCGTGTTCATCGCTGGGCAACACATGGGTTTGCCGGTCGTCAAGGTATTGCACCCGGTGTTCAACGCGCCGTAAAAACCCATAGGCCCGTGCCAGCGATTCAGCCGTATCGGCGGGCATCAAGCGCGCTTGCACCAAGGCGGGCAGCGCTTCCAGTGTTGGGCGCATGCGCAATTCAGGAAACTGTCCGCCGCGCACGACTTGAAGCATTTGCACCGTGAACTCGATTTCTCGGATACCGCCGCGACCGAGTTTGATATCGTTTTCGCGTTCAGGACGCCCCACACTTTGGCGTTGTGCATGGGCACGAATTTGCTGGTGCAAATCGCGCAACGCATCGATAACGTTGTAGTCCAAGTAACGGCGAAATACAAAGGGCGTGACGATGTCGCGCAAAGCAGGAACCTGGTCCATGTAAGCGGCAGGGGCCACCACCCTCGCTTTGAGCCAGGCCAAGCGTTCCCATTCGCGGCCCTGTACCAAAAAATAAGTCTCCAATGCCGCGAGCGACACCACGCTGGCGCCGGACTCTCCGTTCGGACGCAACGCCAAATCCATCCGAAAGACCTGGCCGTGCTCGGTGGTTTCACCTATCAATTGATACAGCTGTTTGACGACCTTGTCAAAAAACACGTGGTTGTCAGTTCTTACATATTCGCCCTCGTCAGCCTGTGTTTCACCGTCCTCGTCGTACACATACACCAGGTCTATATCGCTGGAAACATTCAACTCGGCGGCACCCAATTTGCCCATGCCCACCACCCACAACTGGGCGACAGAGCCATCGCTGCGGCGTGGCCAGCCGTGACGCTGTGCAACCCGTTTCAGGGCCTCTTGCAGCGCGATATCCAAGGTGAATTCGGCCAAGTGGGTCATGGCCTGGGTCACCACGTCCAACTCCACCTGCATTTCGCAATCTTGAACCACCAATCGCTCCAGCCACAGCTGTCGCAGAACCCGCAAGCGGTCGGCGATTTCAGGGTAGTCGGCCTGTAGCGCTCGGAAACAGGCCACCAATCGGTGGTGATCTGGGGCTCCGCTGGGCAGTAAATGCAGGTGTTTGTCGTAGCGTCGGCGCAGTCGTTGAACCAAGCGCGAGCCCGCTGCGCCAGGAAATGAGAGGCTATTTGCCACGTGACAGTCCCGATGGGATGCTTGGCGGTGATAATTTCACTTGGACTCCACTCAACACTTGGTAACTATTTTGCATGTCTGATCAAGCCTTGCCCCCTGTCACAGCGACTGTCGCTGGGCATTGGTATGTCAGACTGGTCCGTTGGTTGTGGTGGTTGGTGGTGGGATTTTGGGCACTCATTTTGTTAGCCACAGCGGCGTTGCATTGGTGGATTGTGCCGCGAATACTCGATTGGCAACCTCAAATCGAAGCCATGGCATCCAAGGCTTGGGGCGTGCAAGTCAGCATCGGTCAGTTGCAGTCAGCGTCTGACGCTTGGGTGCCCACATTCATTTTGACTGACACCGTGTTGCGCAACCAGCAGCAACAGGAGGTGTTGCGCCTGCCACAAGTGCGGGTGAGTTTGTCACCCACGTCTTTGTTGGGCTTGACCTTGGATCGGATTGAATTGACAGCGCCAGAGCTTGAATTGCGACGTGATTCAAAGGGCCAATGGTTGGTTGCAGGCATTTTGTTGGCTGAGCAAGACAGCTCCGACCTGCTCGATTGGTTGCTGAAGCAACCTCACATCTCGGTGCAGCAGGGTCGATTGCGTTGGGTCGACGAATGGTTACAGCAACCCGCCGTCGATTTCACAGCGGTGAACTTGCAATGGCAAAACGGCATTCGCAGCCACCAATGGCGATTGGATCTGACACCACCACCGCCATGGGGTCAACCATTACAAATTCAGGGGCAATTCAGTCAACCGTTGTTCAACAATCGGCCCAGTGATGTGTCTTCGTGGAAGGGTCGTTTTTATGTAGAAATGCCTGATATTGATGTCAGCCGACTGTCGGTTTACGTCAAGTCAGTGGCAAAGGTGGATTTGTTATCTGGCAAGGGCTGGTTGCGTGGCTGGGCTGACATAGACCAAGGTGTGTGGAACAAGCTCACGCTAGACCTTGGATTGAGCAATTTGCAACTGCAATGGGAAAAACACAACGACGCTTTGGCATTTGAAGCCATGGCAGGGCGGATGCATGTGCAGTCATGGAGGGGCGGCTCAGGTTATGAATGGTTGACTGAGCAGCTCAGCGTCAAGCCTGCCAAAGCACCGGCCTGGACCAGTGGAAAAACACGCTTGGCCTGGCGCAAGCCGCGCCAAGACAACGAACCCTGGGCCGCCACGGGTGAATTGCACCTGGAAGACTTTCCGCTGGAGGTCATGTCCAACATCGCTGCTCATCTACCCTTGGGTGCCAATGTGCTTTCACGCTTGGAAATTGCCAAACCACAGGGACAAGTGCAAGACTTGAATGTGCAATGGTTTGATGCCGGTTCACCTGGTTTTCACTTCAAAGCCCGGGGACAAGTGCACAAATTGCATGTCGCATCCAGTGCTGCTTCAACAAACCGCACCCCCGAACAAGACTGGTGGCCGGGTTTGCAAAACGCCTGGCTTGAATTTGAATCCAATGAACTCTCAGGCAAAGCCAAACTGGTTGTACAAGATGGCCAAGTGTCTTTGGTGAATTGGTTAGAGGATCCGTCGGTATCGGTCAAGGAATTCAGTGCTTTGGTGAGTTGGGCTCAAAGACAGGACCGCTGGCAAATCAAGTTACAAGATGCCCATGTCAAAAATACCGATGGACAAGGCCGTTTTGAGCTGAATTGGGAGCAAGGCAACAACGCGTTGCCCTTGGGGCGACTGGATTTACAAGTTCAGGTGGAGCGCTTGCAGGCCTCTAGGTTGCACCGTTATCTGCCCAATGATTTGGCAGCGCCTGCCAGACGTTATCTGCGTGATGCATTGACCACAGGTCGATTTGAAAATGCCACGCTTCAAATACAAGGCCCGCTCGACCATTTCCCCTTCCACAAAACCAAGGATGGTGTTTTCAGCGTGCGCGCACCATTCATGCAGTTGGGAGTGCAATATGCACCTGTAGCAGCGATCTCGGGCGACAGCAAAGCTGTCACCAAAAACTGGCCTGCGGTGCAACAGGCCCAAGGTGAATTGGTCATCAACCGCCATCAGTTGCAGGTGAAAGCCAGCCATGCACGCATCGGCTCGGTGGCAGCCATGCAAGTCACGCAACTCGAGGTTCACATTCCTGATCTCAACAACATCGAGGCAGAGGTCATTGCACAAACCAAAGGCAACCTCAAAGATGCCTTACTGATCATCAATGCTTCGCCTCTGGCCCAAACGGTCGGACGATGGTTCAACCCAGCAGGTGTCAGCGGTCAAGCAGACCACCAATTTCGTTTGTTCTTGCCGATATCCAACCTGGACAACAGCCGGGTTCAGGGGTCGGTGAATTTGTCGGGCAATGACATACAACCTCAAGCAGCCTTACCCAAGTTGTACAAAGCCAAGGGCATGGTGTACTACACCCATTCGGGTTTAAACATCAATAACGTGCAGCTCAATTTTTTGGGAGGCGAGGCGAGGATAGACGGTGCATTGCGTTTCAATGAAAACCCGTCTGCGGGTGCATCGAGAGTGAATATACAGGGAAGCATTTCCTCTGAAGCGATCAAACAGGCGCCTGAGTTTTCTGGCTTGTTGCCCTTGACATCGCGTTTGAAAGGCAGCACCCAATACACAGCCTCTCTCGGCCTGCGGCAAGGCTATCCCGAATTGACTGTCATGAGCAATTTGCAAGGCATGGCCATAGACCTACCTGCACCTTTGACCAAACTGCCAACCTCCACCCTGCCTTTGCGGTTTGACAGCAATGTTTGGCGCGCCGCGACTGGTCGCAACAGTGCCACACTTGAACAATCAGAACTCAGTTTGGGCAACTTGCTGGCCGTGCGTTACTGGCGTGACATCAGCGGCCACACACCTGCTGTGCTGCGCGGGCAAATTCAACTGGGCCAGACATCCGCTTGGAAAGAGCCCGCTGACAACAGCGTGGTGTTTCAGGTCAAGCAAGCATTGCTGAATATGGATGAATGGCAGCCGGTGCTCAACAGTTGGATGGACGATGAAGCCTTGGCCAAGTCCAGCAGTGCAATGCGCAGCACCCTGGCAATTTATATGCCCAATAAAATCGATTTGCATACGCAGGAACTGATTTGGGCTGCGCGCACTTACAGCCAATTACAGGTCAGTGCAGAAAAGCAAGCCAAGCAATGGCGCATCCAAGCGCGTGCCACTGAATTTCAAGGCACAGCTGACTACCGACCAGCACAGGATGGCATGAGCGCCAAACTCAATGCACATTTGACCTATTTGTCGATCCCTCCGTCGGCAATCGAGCAGGTAGAGGCAGTCATGTCTGATTCACCCAAAGACATGCCTGCACTCGACATCGTCATCGATAATTTGGAGTTGCGCGGCATTGCTTTGGGGCGTGCCGATATTGAAGGCTTTGCCAGAACCAATACCAGCGGCACACGCGAATGGGTATTGAACAAACTCAATTTAAGCATGCCTGAAGCCAGTTTCCAAAGCAAAGGGCAGTGGGGTGGCGTGGCCAAAGCTTCAGCCAAACGCTCTCAGTTAGATTTCACCTTGCTCATCCAAGACTCAGGTGAATTGCTCAATCGACTGGGTTACAAAGGCGCAATGCGCAACGGTAAAGGGCGCATGCTGGGTCAAGTGGGTTGGCAGGGTTCGCCTTTCTCGCCCGATTACAACACCATGAGTGGTCAATTCAATGTCAACATGGAGCGAGGCCAATTTTTAAAAACCGAGCCGGGCGTTGCCCGCTTGCTAGGCGTGTTGACCTTGCAATCATTGCCCCGTCGTTTGATGCTCGATTTCAGTGACGTGTTCAGCGAGGGCTTTTTGTTTGATTTCGTGCGTGGCGATGTGTCTATACAGCAAGGCATAGCCAGTACCAATAATTTGCAAATGAAAGGCGTGAGCGCTGCTGTGCTGATGGAGGGCCGAGCCGATTTGAAAAACGAAACCCAAGATCTGAAGGTGGTGATCGTGCCAGAAATCAATGCTGGCACGGCATCACTGGTTTACAGTGCGATCAACCCCTTGGTGGGATTGACCACATTCTTGGCCCAGTATGTGTTGCGCAAACCCTTGATGAAATCCAACACCCAAGAGCTGCTGGTACAAGGCACTTGGAAAGACCCGAAGGTCACCAAAAAAGACGGTACTTCTCTAGACAGCAAACCAGGCGCGGTAGCCAAGCCTGCCGAGGCTAAGCCATGAGAGCTGCGTTGCTGCAAATGGTGTCATCCGCCGATGTGCAAGACAACTTAACCACCGCGGCTGGTTTGTTGTTGCAAGCTGCAAACCAACAGGCAGAGTTGGCAGTATTGCCCGAGTATTTTTGTTTAATGGGGCACAAAGACACCGACAAGTTGCACATTGCTGAGCCGTTTGGTGAGGGGCCCATACAAACCCATTTATCAGCGCTCGCCGCGCAACACGGCGTTTGGTTGGTCGCGGGTAGCATGCCCTTGGCTGTGGCGGGGGACAGCCAACGTGTCACCAACAGTTGTTTGGTATTTGACCCCACGGGGGCGTGCGTTGCGCGCTACGACAAAATCCATTTGTTTTATTTCGACAATGGCAAAGAGCGGTATGACGAAGCATGCCTGCAGCGCGCCGGTGACACCTCGGTGTGCTTTGATTTGCCTTCGCGCGACGGACACGTATGGCGCATCGGTTTGAGCATTTGTTTCGATGTGCGTTTTCCTGTGCACTATCAGCGGTTGGCTGGCATGGGCGCGCACATGGTGCTGGTGCCCAGCGCGTTCACCCACACCACCGGTCAGTCGCATTGGGAGTTGTTGGTGCGCGCACGCGCCTTGGATAACTTGGTATGGGTGGGTGCTGCGGCGCAAGCCGGCGAACATGACAACGGTCGGCGCACTTGGGGTCACTCCATGTGGGTAGACCCGTGGGGACAAGTGTTGGCTTGTCAACCACAAAATGCCGCATGCTTGGTGGCTGATCTCAGTATGCAGACATTGCGCGAACGCAGAGCGCAAATGCCCGCGTTGAATGCTGCTTCAATGTGAATCATTCAGCTTCGTCGCGCTCGCCTTTGCGCCGGCCGGAAAACATGGTCCACCAAACAATCAACACCAAAATCAGTCCAGCACCTAAAGCTTCAAGCAAAATCAGTAGCATGTGTGTGAATTCCTCTTCATCGCCGACTGTAAGCGTTGTTCACAAACCCTTGGTGTGTTTGTGGCGATCTGTCGCTGGTTGGGTCCTGCTTGTGTGGTTGACTGCTTGTGCCATAACAGATCCCAAGCCACCCCCTGTGTCAGTACCTGCTCCTGAACCCAGCCGTTCACTTCCCCCTGCGCTCAGCATACCCACGGTGCCAGCGATCACTGAGCCAACACTGCCCCAGACTGCGTCTGGTTCAGAAAAACGCAGTCGACTCGTGGCGGTGGACTGGCGCGATCTACCTGGTTGGGACAAAGAATCCATGCCAGAAGTTTGGTCTGTGTTGCTGGGTAATTGCGAACGGCCATCTGGTATGTTGGCCAGTTTGTGTTCTCAGGTGATGCGTTTGACATTGGCCAGTGACCAAGAGCAACGGCAGTGGTTGATGCAAACTTTTCAACCGTATCGCATGGAGTCGCAGCAAGGCGAGACAGAAGGTTTGTTGACTGGTTATTACGAACCAGTGCTGGAGGCCAGAAAAATCCCCAGCAGTGGTTTTTCAGTTCCGCTTTACCGTCCTCCTGCGGGTCTGAAAACTGGACAGCCTTGGTTCAGTCGACAAGACATTGAGAGCTTGCAAGCCGCTAAAGCCGCCTTGCATGGCCGTGAAATTGCGTGGTTGGCTGATCCGATTGATGCCATGGTGTTGCACATACAAGGATCGGGCCGATTGCGCATCACCGAAGCCGACGGGCGGTTTCACATGGTGCGCGTGGCATTTGCAGCATCGAACGAACAGCCCTATCAAAGCATCGGACGGTGGTTGTTGGACAAGGGTGAAGTCAAAGATGCCTCTTGGCCTGGCATCAAGGCATGGTTGAAACGCAACCCACAAAAAGCAAAAGCGTTGCTCTGGGTGAACCCTAGGTATGTATTTTTCAATGAAGAGCCTATTGTTGATGCCAACATTGGGCCGCGAGGCGCGCAAGGTTTGCCCTTGACACCTGGTCGTTCGGTGGCGATTGACCCCTTGAGCGTTGCTTACGGCACACCGCTATGGATGGTGTCGCCTGGACCCACCCAATCCTTGCAACGTTTGGTCTTCGCGCAAGACACGGGCAGCGCGATTGTGGGTGCGGTGCGCGCCGACTTGTTCTTGGGCACGGGTGCTGCTGCAGGCGAGTTGGCGGGACGCATGAAACAATCATTGCGGTTGTGGGCCTTGTTGCCCAAGATACCTTGATATCCAAAGGATTGACCCATGGGCTTCATCATTGTGTTGGCAGCACCGGTGTTTTTTCTGGCCATTGCGTTGGAGTGGTGGTATGGATGGCGCTTGTCCAAACGCGGGCTTGCGACCGCACAGACTTACCGCTGGGATGACGCGATCAACAGCATCAGCTTGGGCATCATCAGCCAATTGAGCGCGGTGTTTACCCGCGTGTTTCGCATCACCATTTACACACTGGTGTTTGAGCAGGTGGCGCTGTTTGATCACTCCGATGTTTGGCAAAGTGCACCCGGTGTGGTCTTGGCTTTGGTGCTTTACGATTTTTGCTATTACTGGTATCACCGCGCCAGCCACGAAGTGGCCTTTTTTTGGGGCGGCCATGTGGTGCACCACCAAAGTCAGCACTACAACTTGTCTACCGCGTTGCGACAAACCACCTCAGGGGTAGCCATCGCTTGGGTGTTTTACTTGCCCATGGCGCTCTTGGGTGTGCCCCCGTTGGTGTTTGGCATCGTGGCCTTGATCGATTTGCTCTACCAGTTTTGGGTGCATACCGAGCATGTGGGCAAATTGGGTTGGTTTGATCGCTGGTTTTGTTCGCCTTCTAACCACCGTGTGCATCACGCGGTCAATGACGCGTATGTGGACCGCAATTACGGCGGTATCTGGGTGGTGTGGGACCGTTTGTTTGGCAGCTTCAAAGAAGAAGATGAACGCGAGCCGTGTGTTTACGGCACACGTGCGCCGCTCAACAGTTGGGACCCGTTGTGGGCCAATTGGCAGGTGTACAGCAACTTGTTGCACGACAGTTGGCAGACACAGCGCCTCTGGGACAAATGCCAAGTGTGGTGGCGACGTCCAGGATGGCGCCCTGACGATGTGGCCCGGCGTTTTCCAAAACCGGCGTTTGCTTTGCAAAACCATGTGCCATTTGCGCCCACACAAACCGCCTCTGCATTGCAATGGGCGGTGGGTTGGTTTGTGTTGCTGTTGCTGGCAGCCATGGACTTGCTGTGGCACATGGACGACATGGTTTGGGGCCAGGCAGCGGTGAGTGTGTTGGCCATCACGGCGGGTTTGTGGGGCGTTAATGCATTGCTGCAAAACCGCATCACACCATGGTGGTGTGCATATGTGCAATTTGCAGCCATGTCTTCGGCGGCCGCAGCCTGCGGTTGGAGCGGAGTGTATTTTCTGGCCAAGCCGATCGCGTTGTTGCTGTTGATGTTGGTGGCCTGGTTGGCCGACGGTATGCCGCCAAAGGCACAAACCTGGTTGGTACGCGCCTTGGGTTTGAGTTGGGTGGGCGATGTATTGCTGTTGTATCCCGGTTTGTTCATGCCAGGTTTGGTGGCGTTTTTGGGCGCGCATGTTTGTTACGTTTGGTTGCTGACAAGAGATGCACCTGCGCGCCCGGCGTTCAAGCCATTTGCGTGTTGCCTGCTGGCAGGGCTTTCGGTGTATGCGGTGTTGTTTTTCAATGGCTTGCCAGCGGAGATGCGCATACCGGTGGCCGCGTATGTGCTGGTGTTGGCGACCATGGCGTCGCTGGCCTGGAGCCGTTACTTGCACCGCCAAGACGCGGGCGGTTTTTGGGTCGCGGTCGGCGCGACGGTGTTCATGTTGTCAGACAGCTTGTTGGCCATCGACCGTTTTGTCAGTCCGTTGCCGTATGCAGGCCTGTGGGTGTTGACCACTTACTATGTGGCGCAAGCGTTGATCGTTGCAGGTGTGTTGCGTTCCATGCAATTGCCGCCGGTGGTGATAGACAAACCGCGGCGTCCACTCAGCCAACACCGAAACGCCTAGGCTAAGGTTGCTGTAAATCACCATGCCAGTGAAGAAAATGTTTCAAAAGCGGATTTTGGCCCTGTAAACTGACATTTACTAATTAAATGAATAGTTAAACACTTGAATCATTCACTAGCTAAACCCTCGCGGGCCTTTTATTCCGCAAGTATTGCTGACTTCATTCAAACAGATCCCAGTTCTGTACTTGGTTATTTAACCAATAGCAGCGGTTTTCAATTGAGACTACACAGCGAGATGCTTGGCGTTCTCAAATTTCCATCTTGCATAAGGCGCTTTTTCCTTTCGTCAATAAGGGCTCAGTGTTTTTCGAGTTTTCTGTCCCTCGTCTTGGTAAACGAATTGACGTATTGACATTAATTGACAATGTGATTTTTGTAATCGAATTCAAAGTTGGCGAATACTTTTTTAATCGATCTGCCATTGATCAGGTGTGGGACTACGCACTTGACTTGAAAAACTTTCATGAAACCAGTCACAACTGTACTATCGCACCGATTTTGGTTGCTACAAATGCAAAAAACTCACTAAGTATCGTTTCTTCAAGTCATCACAATGATGGCGTTTTGGAGCCGATCAACACTTCTCCTGGATTGCTCTCACAAACCATTGATATGGTTTTGCAAAAGGGAACTGGTGCAAATATTGTGGCTGCTGAATGGGAGGCTGGACGTTACCGACCAACACCAACCATTATCGAGGCTGCTTCTGCTTTATATGGAAGCCATTCTGTTTCTGAGCTTTCTCGTAGTGATGCCGGGGAAAAAAACTTGGCACGGACTTCTGTAGCCATTGAAAAATTAATTGCAGAGTCTCAATGTCAACGAAAGAAAGCCATTTGCTTTGTGACTGGTGTTCCTGGCGCTGGAAAAACCTTGGTTGGTTTGGATGTGGCTACTAAGCACATGGACGCTAAAAGCGATTTGCACAGTGTGTATTTGTCTGGAAACGGACCACTTGTTTCAATCTTGAGAGAAGCGCTAACTCGAGATGAGGTGGCTTGCAAAAAGGCTGCTGGACAGAAGCTGCGTATAGGTGAAGCGCGTAAAGCGGTTGATGCTTTTATACAAAATGTGCACCATTTTCGCGACGCCTACTTATCAGATGACCAGCCACCTGTTGACCATGTGGTGATTTTCGATGAGGCGCAAAGGGCTTGGACAGTTGAGCAAACTACCCAGTTAATGGCTCGCAAAAAGGGTCGTCCAAATTTCAATCGCTCAGAACCTGACTTTCTGATTTCATGCCTAGATCGTCATCCCGATTGGTCGGTTATTGTTTGCCTCGTTGGCGGTGGTCAAGAAATTAACACGGGTGAAGCTGGTATTGGGGAATGGTTGCGTGCCATTAATGAAAATTACCCTGATTGGGAAGTTCACATCTCCCCTCACCATCTTGAATCCGAATATGGCGCTGGAGAAGCACTGGCTATATTTCAGAACAAGCAGAATGTTCACTTCAATGAAGACCTGCATCTTGCAGTGTCCATGCGTTCATTCCGAGCTGAACATGTATCAACATTCGTTAAGGAACTGTTAGACCGACAGCATGAAAGTGCGCGTAATGTTTTACAGTTGGTGTCCTCGAAATATCCCATTGCACTGACCCGAAATTTAGGACAGGTAAAGCGATGGTTGCGTGATAAAGCACGCGGTAGCGAACGGTATGGCATGGTTGTTTCATCTCAAGCCCTGCGATTAAAACCACACGCCATCGATATCAGATCACCTATAGATCCTATCCATTGGTTTTTAGATGGCAAAGACGATGTACGTTCATCTTTTTATTTGGAAGATGTAGCTACGGAATTTCATGTTCAAGGGTTAGAGCTTGATTGGGCTTGTGTTGTTTGGGATGCAGATTTAAGGTACGGCGCAGAAGATTGGGAATACAGGTCTTTTGTAGGCGCTAAATGGCAAAAGATCCATCTCGCACACCGGCAGATGTATTTAAAAAATGCTTACCGTGTTTTACTCACTCGAGCCCGTCAAGGAATGGTGATTGTTGTGCCAATGGGAGATCCTAACGATCCAACACGTGATGCATCTTTTTATGATCCTGTGTATGCGTATCTTGCTTCTTTAGGTATTCATGAGATTTAATTTTGATTCAACCTGCAATATTTAAATGGCGACTGCAACGATTGACTACTGGCAATGAATCAGGCCTCACGATAGTTACTGATCTTGGAGGGTCACACATGCAAAGTGGCAAAAATACCAGCGATGTCACCCACTGTAATCACTTCAACGCCATCGGCAAAAGGCCAGCGTTGCTGCACCGGTGCAACGATGTAGGTTTGTTGAGGACGCACGTCTTTCAAAGATTGCCAAAAACCTTTACTCACTTTCGGAGCGACGCTGAATTTAATTTCAAACCCGATGATGTGTTGACCAAACTCGACCACAACATCCAACTCGGCCCCTGCAGCCGTTCTGTAAAACGACATGCGGGCACCAGAGGGCAGGTGTGCAGCAATATGGTCTATGACAAATCCTTCCCATGAAGCGCCGGCAGAAGGGTGACCTTGCAAGTCGGCGACACTGGTCAAACCTAGCAAGCTGTGCAGCAGACCGCTGTCGCGCACATAAACCTTGTGGGACTTGACCAAGCGCTTGCCCAAGTTGGCGTGAAATGGCTCAAGTCTTCTTACCAATAACGCACCCGTCATGAGTTCAAGCCAGCGGGTGACAGTGGGGGCGCTAACATCCAGCGAATTGGCAATCGCAGTCGCGTTAAACAGTTGCCCGTGTATATGGGCGAGCATGCGCCAGAAGCGACTCAGGCTGGTTGCATCCACGTTCAAACCAAGGGCAGGCAAATCGGTGTTCAACAGGTGGCGAATGAAGGCTTCGCGCCAAGCCCAGGAGACTTGATCATTCACTGAGGTGAAACTGGGGGGGGAACCCTCCGCGAAGCCACAAGTTTTGAATGGTTTGGAGGTCGGTGCCAACTTCATCCACCAACAGGGGAAACATGTCGATCAGGCTCAGACGTCCGGCCAATGACTGGGACTGTCTCAGCAATTCAAAAGAAGCCGAGCCTAAAAGTACAAAGCGACCCGGGCGACGAATGCGGTCAATCTCTCCACGTAATACAGAAAATAGCTCGGGTGCGTTTTGAACTTCGTCAAGGATGATCAGGCGATCTGCATCGGCTTGCAAAAAAAGCGGCCATTCGCCCAACTGGGCCCGGTCTTGGGGTGATTCCAAGTCCAAATAAACAGCGTTGGGTTGGCTGTCTAACAGGGCGCGCGCCAACGTCGTCTTACCGATTTGGCGCGGTCCGAGAATGGCAACCGCTGGGCTCCAGGTCAGCTGGGAATTGAGTGATTGTTGAGCGATGCGGGTAAACAACTTTGTATTTTAAATACGATATATTCAAAATGCAAGGATAAATATCGCATACTTGTCACCCCAACTTCTTCAGAAGCAGGGCATTCACCTGCGCCGGATTGGCCTTGCCCTTGCTGGCTTTCATGATCGGGCCGACCAATCCGTTCAACGCCTTGGTGTTGCCTGCTTTGTACTCTTGCACGTTCTTGGGGTTGGCGGCGAGCACTTCGTCGATGATGGCTTCCAGCGCGCCGGTGTCGTTCATTTGTTTGAGGCCTTTGGTGTCAATGATGTTGTCAATCACTGAGGCGGCTTGGGCGACATCCATCATGTTGAGTGCACCGACCGTGCTGTTGTCATGCCAAAGGACATCGAGCACTTGTTTGGCCGCGTTGTGGCTGATGGTGTTGTCGGTGATGCGATGGATCAACGAAGCCAATTGCAATGCATGAACCTTTTGTTGCACTTGCGCAAAGTCGATGTTATCGGCATTCATCCTTCGTGATAACTCACCCATGATCCAGTTGCTGGCCAATTTGGGTTGGCCACAGGCCTTGGCGGCTTCTTCAAAATAGGCGGCCATGGCTTTGCTTTGTGTCAGCGTGGTCGCGTCGTATTCGGGCAAGCCGTATTGCGTGACAAACCGCTCGGCCATCACGCGCGGCAATTCGGCCATGTCGCTTTTCACACGTTCGACCCATTCGCGCGAAATCACCAAGGGCGGCAAATCCGGGTCGGGAAAGTAACGGTAATCGGCCGCGTCTTCTTTGGTGCGCATGGCGCGTGTTTCACCGGTGTCGGGGTTGAACAGCACGGTGGCTTGTTGAATCGCGTGGCCGTCTTCCAATTGTTCGATTTGCCAGCGCACCTCATAGTCAATGGCCTGCTGCATGAACTTGAAGCTGTTGAGGTTTTTGATTTCACGCCGCGTACCCAGCGGCGCGCCGGGTTTGCGCACCGACACATTCGCGTCACAGCGGAAACTGCCCTCTTGCATATTACCGTCACAAATGCCAATCCAGATGACGATTTTGTGCAGCTCTTTGGCATAAGCCACGGCTTCTTCAATTGAGCGAATATCGGGTTCGGTGACGATTTCCAGAAGCGGCGTACCGGCGCGGTTGAGGTCGATGCCGGACTGTCCGATGAAGTCCTCATGCAATGACTTGCCCGCGTCCTCTTCCAAATGTGCACGCACCAAGCGCACGGCTTTTTTCTCCTCGCCTAAATAAAAAGATACCGAACCACCTTGCACCACCGGTATTTCAAACTGGCTGATCTGGTAGCCCTTGGGCAGGTCGGGATAAAAATAATTTTTGCGTGCAAACACGCTGCGCTCGGCAATGTGCGAACCCAAGGCGAGTCCGAGTTGAATGGCGCGTTCAACCGCCCCTTTGTTCATCACGGGCAAGGTGCCGGGCAATGCCATGTCCACCGCACAGGCTTGCGTATTGGGTTCGGCGCCAAACGCGGTGGATGCGCGGCTGAAAATTTTGCTGTGCGTTGACAATTGCGCGTGCGTTTCAAAGCCGATGACGACTTCGTAACCGTGGACGAGTTTGGTTGCGCCCATTTACACCCCCTCCGCTTTGGCCAGGTGATAAGGACTGGCTTGCTGGAAGCGGTGCGCCACATTCAAGAGTTGTGCTTCTTGCAAATAGTTGCCGATCAATTGCATGCCCACGGGCATGCCCAAGTCGCCAAAGCCCACAGGAATGCTCATGCAAGGTAAACCAGCGAGGGACGCGGGTAAGGTGAAGATGTCGGCCAGGTAATTGGCTACCGGGTCGTCGGCTTTGTCGCCGAGCGGCCACGCCGTGGTGGGTGCCACCGGTCCGGCAATCACATCGCATTGCGTGAATGCGGATTGGAAGTCGTTGGCGATCATGCGTCGAATTTTTTGCGCTTGCAGGTAGTAGGCGTCGTAATAACCGTGCGACAGCACATAGCTGCCGATCATGATGCGGCGCTTGACCTCGTCGCCGAAACCTTCGGCGCGGGTGCGCTGGTACATGTCAGCCAAGTCAGAAAAATCTTTGGCGCGGTGACCAAACTTCACGCCGTCAAAACGGCTCAGGTTGCTGGAGGCCTCGGCCGCGCAGACGATGTAGTACACGGGGATTGACAACTGTGTGTGCGGCAATGAGATGGGTTGAATCACCGCACCAGCGTTTTCATAAAAGTGCAGCGCCGAAAGAAGGGCTGATTGAACGGCCTCTGAGCAACCATTGGAGCTGTCGATGTTGATGGTGGATTTGATGCTGAGCCAGTTTTCAGGCACGCCAATGCGCAAAGGCCCACCATTTTTTCCTGCCGTGGCCAGGGGCTTGTCACCCCCAGGCAGTGTCAGCCATCGGGAAAAATCTTCGCCCGGCACATTCAGCGAGGTGGAGTCGCGGTCCAAGTCTGGGCCGCACATGTGCGTCAATAACAAAGCGCAGTCCTCAGCGCTGCGCGCCATGGGCCCGGCTTGATCGAGGCTGGACGCAAATGCCACCATGCCATAGCGAGAGGCGCGGCCATAGGTGGGCTTGATGCCCGTGACGCCACAAAATGCTGCGGGCTGACGGATAGATCCACCGGTGTCTGTGCCGGTGGCGGCTGGGGTCAAGCGTGCCGCCACGGCTGCTGCGCTGCCGCCCGAAGAACCACCGGGGATGTGCGATGCATTCCATGGGTTGGTGACCGCGCCGTAGGCCGAGTTTTCATTGGCCGAGCCCATGGCGAATTCATCGCAATTGAGTTTGCCCAGGGTCACCATGCCGGCATCGCGCAAACGTGAAACCACGGTGGCGTCAAACGGCGACTTGTAGTGTTGCAACATCTTGGAGCCCGCCGTGGTGGCGAAATCCCGGGTGACAAAAATATCTTTGTGTGCAATGGGCACGCCTTCGAGTGGCCTGGCGGTCCCGTTGGCGATTTTTTCGTCCGAAGCGCGGGCTTGTGCCAAGGTCACTTCGCTGTGGATATCCAAAAAAGCGTTGTGCGGATTGCCACCCAAACGCGCTAAAAAACGCGTGGCCACTTCTACTGCGCTGACGTCTTTGTGTTGAAGCATGGTCGCCAGTTGCGCCACGCTCAGGTCATGTAAATCGGCCATGGCTTATTCGATCACTTTCGGCACCAGGAACAAACCTCGGTCTTTGGCGGGCGCATTTTGCATATGGGCTTCGCGTTGATTGGGCTCGCTGACGGCGTCTTCGCGCAACCGCAGTGTCATGCCTTGCGCATCGGTATCGTTCACTTGCTGTATCAGGTCTCGCATGGCATCGATCGGGTGCGACATCGGCACCACGCCTTCGGTGTTGACAGCACGCATTTGTTCAACGATGTCAAAAAAACCATTGAGTTGGCCCAGTAAGCGTTCTGATGATGGCGTGCCGAATTGCAAGCGAGACAGTTGAGCCAGTCGTTGAATATCGTGGGGTGTAAGAGACATGTGAGAAAAATCAAAAACGGCCTTGACCGTGATGGGGAGTAAGGGTGTTCAGGTATTATCTCGCCTTTACTGGAATGACCCAGAGAGGATTGTGATGTTTGGAGCATTTCGTCGGTATTTCTCCACCGACTTGGCCATTGACTTGGGCACCGCCAACACCCTGATTTATGTGAGAGACCGCGGTATTGTGTTGGACGAACCCTCAGTGGTGTCCATCCGTCATGAAGGTGGGCCGCAAGGCAAAAAAAGCATTCAAGCAGTGGGCCATGAAGCCAAGGCCATGTTGGGCAAAGTGCCTGGCAACATCGAAGCCATTCGCCCGATGAAAGACGGCGTGATCGCCGAC
>JBJTXF010000237.1:0-2430 GCA_046082145.1 Limnohabitans sp.
CACACCTATGTGTTCTTGGGCGATGGTTGCATGATGGAAGGCATCAGCCATGAAGCCCGCGCATTGGCCGGTGCTTGGAAGCTGAACAAACTCATCGCTTTGTACGACGATAACGGCATCTCTATCGACGGCAAAGTCACACCCTGGTTCATCGACGATACACCCGCTCGTTTCAAAGCCTACGGATGGAACGTCGTGACGGTGGACGGCCATGACGTGAGCGCTGTCTCACAAGCCATCGCCACCGCCAAGCACAGCGCCGACAAGCCCACCCTGATCGCTTGCAAAACCCACATCGGCCAAGGCAGCCCCAACCGCGTCGACACCGCCAAAGCCCATGGCGAGCCATTGGGGGCTGAAGAAATCGCCCTGACCCGGGCTGCTATTCACTGGCCCCACGAACCCTTTCATGTGCCTGCCGAGGTTTACGCCGACTGGGATGCCAAAGCCAAAGGCAGCGCACAAGAGCAAAAATGGCAAAACGCGTTCAATGCCTATGCCGGTTCGCACCCTGGCTTGGCCGCCGAATACAAACGCCGCATGGCTGGCGAGCTTCCCCAGCACTTTCACCAAACCGTGCTCGATGCGGTGGTCGCAGCCCATACCAAGGCAGAAACGGTCGCCAGTCGCAAAGCCAGCCAGTTGGCGCTGGAAGCTTTGACAGCGACCATTCCTGAATTGCTCGGCGGCAGCGCCGACCTGACCGGCTCGAACCTTACCAACACCTCTCACACGCCGAATGTGCGCATGGACTTGGCTGGGCGCGTCGTCAAAAACGAACACGGTCAAGCCGGTCGCCACATCAATTACGGTGTGCGCGAATTTGGCATGGCGGCCATCATGAACGGCATCGCCTTACACGGCGGTTTCATTCCTTATGGAGGAACCTTCCTCACCTTCTCCGACTATTCGCGCAATGCCATTCGCATGGCGGCTTTGATGAAGCAACGCGTGGTGCATGTGTTCACCCACGACTCCATCGGTTTGGGCGAAGACGGGCCAACCCACCAATCCATTGAACACGCAGCTTCGTTGCGATTGATCCCTGGCTTGGACGTGTGGCGTCCCTCCGACACGGCTGAAACCACGGTGGCATGGGCCGTGGCTTTGCAAAACGCCCATCGACCGACCGCCCTTTTGCTGAGCCGCCAAAACCTGCCGTATTTGCCCAAGGGCGACAGCGCGGCCAAAGACGCCAGCGGACTGGAAGCGATCAACAAAGGTGCTTATGTGTTGGCCGAGCCTTCAGAAGTGGGGCTGAACAAAAAAGCCCAAGCGGTGATCATTGCCACCGGCTCAGAAGTGCAACTGGCCTTGAAAGCGCAAGCTTTGCTGGCACCACACAAAGTCGCTGTTCGCGTGGTGTCCATGCCCAGCACCACCACGTTTGACCGCCAATCGGTGGCTTACAAATCAGCGGTGTTGCCTGCGGGTGTGCCGCGTATCGCGGTGGAGATGGGCAGCACTGACGGTTGGTGGAAATACGGCGTGTCGGCCGTGGTGGGTATCGACACCTATGGCGAAAGCGCACCCGCCCCCGTGTTGTTCAAGCATTTCGGCTTCACACCCGAAAACGTCGCAGACACCGTGCGGGCTGTGTTGCAACGCGGCTGATCTTTACCCTTCCCACGCAAGCGCTTGGCATACCCCATTCAACCTTTTAAAAAGAAAGAGCATCCATGGCTATCAAAGTAGGTATCAACGGATTCGGTCGCATCGGACGCATGGTGTTTCGTGCCGCCATCCAGAACTTCAACGACATTGACATCGTCGCCATCAACGATTTGCTGGAGCCCGATTACCTGGCTTACATGTTGAAGTACGACAGCGTGCACGGCCGCTTCAAAGGCGAGGTGTCGGTGGACAACGGCATGCTCGTGGTCAATGGCAAAAAAATTCGTCTCACCCAAGAGCGTGACCCTGCGGCGTTGAAATGGAACGAGGTCGGCGCAGACATCGTGATCGAGGCCACCGGTTTGTTTTTAGACAAGCCCACCGCAGAGAAACATTTGGCTGCCGGCGCCAAAAAAGTGTTGTTGTCCGCGCCTTCCAAAGACGACACGCCCATGTTTGTGTACGGTGTCAACCACGCCACCTATGCGGGCCAGGCCATCGTGTCGAACGCCTCTTGCACCACTAACTGCCTGGCACCTGTGGCCAAGGTATTGAATGACAAATGGGGCATCAAGCGCGGTCTCATGACCACGGTTCATGCGGCAACCGCCACCCAAAAAACCGTTGACGGCCCGTCCAACAAAGACTGGCGCGGCGGCCGCGGCATTTTGGAAAACATCATCCCCAGCAGCACCGGTGCGGCCAAAGCCGTGGGCGTGGTCATTCCCGCGTTGAACAAAAAACTCACGGGTATGTCGTTCCGTGTACCGACCTCCGATGTGTCGGTGGTGGACTTGACCGTCGAGTTGGACAAAC
>JBJTXF010000238.1:0-6601 GCA_046082145.1 Limnohabitans sp.
GTTGCGTCTGTGCCATGGCCGCCTAAAACCATCAACTTGCCTGCTGAACCAGCCACTGAAGAAGAACCCTGAATCAGACAAACCAGGCATCGCGTGCCGTTTTCAGGGCCAGCGCAGCCACCACACAGATAAACAGCCAGCGCACAAATACCGCGCCGTGTTTCAGGGCCATGCGGCTACCCAGCAAACTGCCCGCTACATTTGCCAATGCCAGTGGTAACCCAATATGCCACCAGACATGGCCTTGCCAAGACAGCAAAATCACTGCTGCCAAATTGCTCGATAAATTCAGGACTTTGCTGTGTGCCGAGGCTTGCAAAAAATCAAATCCCAACACACGCACCAGCAGGAACACCAAAAAGCTACCGGTACCAGGCCCAAAAAAACCGTCGTAGAAACCGATTGCACCGCCGATCAACCCCATGTAGGCCGCTTGTTTTCGGGCCTCAAAACGAGGTGTATGTGCTTGGCCCAGTTGTTTATTCCACAAGGTGTAGCCCAGTAAAGCGATCAGCATCGCTGGCAAGGCTTGGCGCAAATAATGAGGGGAAACCAAGGTGAGCAAATAAGCACCCAAACAAGAACCCAAGAATGCCATCGCACTGGCCCACAGCAAGGCATGCCAAACCAAACTTACGCGGCGGTTGTATTGCCATGCGGCAAACAAAGTACCCCAGACCGACGCGGATTTGTTGGTACCCAGCAAGCTGGCAGGATGGGCGGCGGGGTAAGCCGCGAACAGCGCAGGCACCAAAATCAGGCCACCACCGCCGACCACGGCATCGACAAAGCCGGCCAGTGCCGACATCAGGCTGACCAGCAAAATGTCCATCAATGCATGCTTTCTGTCGAAAAAAAAGCACCGTTGTGCGGTGCTTTTCTGATGTTGCGCATACCACCTTGTGGAGGTTGCACCATTGTCTCCTCAGACCCTCGTCAGCCATGCCTTGGAATACATGACCATACGTGAACGAACTGTAGACGAAGCAACCGGTCCTGTTCACTGGTGCTTACCCGAATTCAGTCGCATCAAGCACCAATAATTCGGCAGCTCGTTCTGCCATCATCAACACCGGGCTGTTGGTGTTGCCACTGGTGATCACGGGCATCACGGACGCGTCGGCGATGCGAAGACCAGCGACCACGCCACCTCGGCCATTGAGCAAACGTAATTCGCTGTCGACAACTGCCATCGGGTCATCGTGACGACCCATGCGAGCCGTACCGACAGGATGAAAAATCGTGGTGCCAATATCGCCTGCAAGACGCGCGAGTTCATCGTCGGTTTGAAATTGCCTACCCGGTTTCCATTCCTCTGGTGCATAACGTTCTAGGGCCGGTTGTGCCGCGATGCGGCGTGTGAGTCGCAATGAATCGGCAGCCACGCGCCTGTCGATATCGGTCGACAAATAATTCGGCGCAATCAAAGGGGCTTGATGGGCATCGGGGCTTTGGATGCGCACCGTGCCACGACTGCTGGGGTTCAGGTTGCACACACTGGCGGTGAATGCGGGGAACGGGTGCAAAGGTTCACCGAATGCATCCAGACTCAGTGGTTGCACGTGGTATTCGATGTTGGGCCAAACTTGCGCCGGATCGCTGCGGGTGAATGCACCCAATTGCGACGGGGCCATGCTCATCGGACCACTGCGGTGCAACAGGTATTCCAACCCGATCGCAGCTTTGCCCCACCAACTGTTGGCCAAGGTGTTGAGCGTTTTCACACCTTTGACTTTGAACACCGCACGGATTTGCAAATGGTCTTGCAAATTCGCGCCCACGCCGGGCAGGTTCACGAAAGGTGTGATACCAAACTTTTGCAAGAAGGACGCATCGCCTACACCAGAGAGTTGCAACAACTGTGGCGTGCCGATCGCGCCAGCGCACAACACCACCGCATGTTTGGCGAATGCTTGCACCCTCTGCTGGCCATTTAACGCCTCGACACCGGTGCATCGGACATCGCCCTCGGGTGTGGTGGCCATGAGCAGGCGCGACACCTGTGCACTGGTCCACATTTCAACATTCGGCCGGCCATAGCAGGTAGGTCGCAAAAATGCCTTCGCGGTGTTCCAGCGCCATCCGTTTTTTTGGTTCACTTCAAAATAACCCACACCTTCGTTGGTGCCCCGGTTGAAGTCGTTGCTGGCGGGTATACCGGCTTGCACCGCGGCCTGTGCAAACGCATCCAAGATATCCCAGCGCAAGCGTTGTTTTTCAATGCGCCATTCACCGCCGGCCTGACGGTGTCGCAAAATTTGGTGATATGTGGACTGCCCTTGTTGCAAAACTTCTGAGGGAGTGCCTTTCGCGCCGTGCATGTCGTCGGCACCGGCGTGGTGGTCTTCGTGCAATTTGAAATAAGGCAGACAGTGTTGCCAATTCCAACGTTCGTCACCGGTGAGGGCGGCCCATTGGTCGTAATCACGGGATTGACCCCGCATGTAAATCATGCCGTTGATGCTGGAGCTGCCGCCCAGTACTTTGCCGCGCGGGTAACGCAGGCTGCGTCCATTGAGTCCTTCAGCCGGTTCGGTGTGATAGAGCCAATCGGTGCGCGGGTTGCCAATGCAATACAAATAGCCCACGGGAATATGTATCCAGTGGTAATCGTCCTTGCGACCGGCTTCGATCAACAACACGCGCTTGGATGCGTCGGCACTCAAGCGGTTGGCCAATAAACAACCCGCCGTGCCAGCGCCTACGATGATGTAGTCGAACGTTGTGTCGCTCATGTCAGGTTGACGTGGGCATCACGAATTCAGCGCCCTTGGGTGTGCTCTCGGGCCAGCGTTGCATCACCGATTTTTGTTTGGTGTAAAAACGCACGCCTTCTTCACCGTAGGCATGGGTGTCGCCAAACACAGAACGCTTCCAGCCACCAAACCCATGCCATGCCATGGGCACCGGAATAGGCACATTGATGCCGACCATGCCCACTTGTATGCGGCGGCTGAATTCACGCGCGACATGGCCGTCGCGGGTGAAGCAACTCACGCCATTGCCGAATTCGTGGTCGTTGATGATCTTCACCGCTGTGGCGAAATCGGGTACCCGCACGCAAGCCAACACCGGGCCAAAAATTTCTTCTTTGTAGATACGCATATCGGTCGTGACATGGTCAAACAGCGAACCGCCCAGCCAAAACCCGTTGCTGCAACCTTCACCGGCTTGCTGGCCATCAAACCCTCTGCCGTCCACCAGCAACTTGGCGCCTTCTTTTTCGCCTTGTTCGATGTAAGACGTGATGCGCTCAAGCGCGGCACGCGTAACGATGGGCCCCATTTCAGCGGCCAGGTTTTCGCCGTTGAGCACTTTCAGGGCTTGGGTTCGTTTGACCAGTGCGGGCATGATCTTGTCGGCCACATCCCCCACCAGCACGGCCACAGAAATGGCCATGCAACGCTCACCGGCAGAGCCATAGGCCGCACCGATCAAAGCGTCCAGCGCTTGCTCAAGGTCTGCGTCAGGCATCACGACCATGTGGTTTTTCGCACCACCCAAGGCTTGAACACGTTTGCCGTGGTGTGCGCCGGTTTCATAAATGTGGTTGGCGATGGGCGTGGAGCCGACAAAACTCACCGCTTTGATATCGGGGTGGGCCAGCAGCGCATCCACCGCTTCTTTGTCGCCTTGCAGCACGTTGAACACGCCATCGGGCAAACCTGCCTCTTTGAGCAAATCGGCCATCATCAAAGAAGGTGTGGGGTCCAACGGGCTGGGCTTGAGCACAAACGTGTTGCCACAGGCGATCGCTAGCGGAAACATCCACATGGGCACCATCACCGGAAAGTTGAAAGGTGTGATGCCAGCCACCACACCCAAGGGCTGGCGCATGGTCCAGTTGTCGATTCCTGAAGCCACTTGCTCGGTGAAATCGCCTTTGAGCAATTGTGGAATGCCGGTGGCGAATTCGACGATGTCGATGCCTCTGGCCACCTCGCCTTGTGCGTCGGTGAACACCTTGCCATGTTCGGCGGTGATCGCATGTGCCAGCGCGTCTTTGTGTTGGTGCAGCAACTCTAAAAATCGGAACATGACACGGGCGCGACGCAAAGGCGGCGCATCGGCCCAAGCGGGAAACGCAGCGTGCGCGGCGGCCACCGCTTGTTGCACATCGATGCTGTTTGCCAACGCCACTTGTGCAGTGACCGCACCCGTGGCCGGGTTGGTCACGGCCTGCGTGCGCTTGCTGTGACTGGCGGCGGGCGAACCGTTGATGTAATGACCGACGAAGGTGGTGCTCATGACGCTGTCTCGTTCTGTAAATGCCCATTATCCGAAGTTAATGGAGATCATTTAATGGGGGTCATTAATGGGGGTCAGACACCCATTAATTCTGAAGGCCGCCGCCGAAACATCCCCCAACCTTCCATGTGCAACACCTTGTCGCCGTGCTGGTTGAACATTTCCCAAAGGTTACGGGTCATGCCTATGTCGGGGCGTTTGCCCATGGGCTTGGTATCGAGCACGGTGGTTTGCAAGCGCAATTCGTCATCGGGAAACACAGGTTTGAGCCATTTGATGTTTTCCAGTCCTGGCGAACCCATGCTCGAGGTGTGGCAAAGAAACTCGGTCACCATCAGACGCATGGCCATGGCGCAGGTATGCCATCCGCTGGCACACAAGGCGCCAAACACCGAGGCTTTGGCGGCCTCGTCGTCCAGGTGAAACGGTTGCGGGTCGAATTGGGATGCAAACGCGATGATGTCTTCACGCGTTACTCGTATGCTGCCCAACGCCCGCACCTCTCCGACATGCATGTCTTCCCAGTAAAAACGTATGTCTGCCATCAGCGCCCACCGCTGACGTTCACCATGCTAGCGGTCACATACGACGACGCTTCGCTGAGTAACCACAGCACCGCTTGCGCCACTTCGTCAGCGGTGCCTGGCCGTTGCATGGGCACTTGGTTGGCGAGTTGGTGGGCGCGATCGGGTTGACCACCGCTGGCATGGATATCGGTCAGGATCAGTCCCGGGCGCACGCCATTGACGCGAATGCCTTCGGTGGCGACTTCCTTGGCCAGTCCCAGGGTGAAGGTATCGATCGCCCCTTTGCTGGCGGCATAGTCCACGTATTGGTTGGGTGCGCCCAAGGTGGCGGCGGCACTGCTGAGGTTGACGATGCTGCCACCTTGACCGCCGTGCCGGGTGCTCATGCGTTTCACAGCTTGCGCGGCGCAGCCAAAACTGCCGAGTACGTTGATGCGCATCATGCGCTCGAGCCGTTGCCAGGACATGTCTTGCACGCGGCAGGCCACATCGACCACGCCGGCGTTGTTGATCAACCCGGTGATGCGCCCCATGGCCTGATCTACCTCATTGAACAACCGGATGATGTCTGCTTCCACGCCGACATCGGCTTGAAAGGCCTGCGCTTTGCCACCGTTGGCTCGGATCTGCGACACCACGTCTTCGGCGGCTTTGGCATCGCGGGTGTAATTGACCGCCACGGCCCAGCCTTGGCTGGCAGCGAGCAAGGCGCAAGCCGCACCGATGCCGCGACTGCCGCCGGTGATCAACACGAGAGGGGAGAGGGATGGTTGGCTCACAAGCGCTCCGATGGTGGACAGGGTTGGCTGAAATAGTAGGATGAACACTTGGCTTTGTCAGCCAAGCTGATGTGCAAAAAGATAACACGATTGAAATCAACGATGTCCAAAACCATAGATTACTTTTTCGTTCCGCAAAGCCCCTGGACGTATTTCGGCCACGCTCGCTTTGTCCGCATGGCGGCAGAGGCCGGCGCCACTGTGCGCATCAAGCCCATGGATCTGGGAAAAATATTTCCACTCACCGGTGGTTTGCCGGTCGGCCAGCGTTCCGCCCAAAGACAGGCGTATCGCTTGGTGGAGTTGCGCCGATTTGCCGATCATTTGCGTATGCCTTTGAACCTGCATCCCCGGTTTTTTCCTGTCGCCGGAGACGATGCAGCCCGTTTATTGATTGCTGTCGACCAACATGACGGGGTGGATGCCGCGATGCGTTTATGCGGCGCGGTGCTGAGCGCGGTGTGGGCGCAAGAGAGAAACATCGCTGACCCGGCCGTGCTTGCCGAGTTGCTGCAAGAACAGCAATTGGACGCAGAGCGCTTGGCGCAGGCCGCCACGGCGCCAATGCAAACGGCTTATGAGCATTACACCGATCAAGCTTTAGCGCTGGGGGTGTTTGGTGCCCCCGCTTATGTGTTCAATGGCGAACTGTTCTGGGGCCAGGACCGGTTGGCGTTTTTAGAGCAACGTTTGCAATCGAGTTGATGCAACACACAGGGGGTTGAGATGGGACACATGATCGAATTGCGCGCTGCTGACGGGGTGGTTAGCGAAGCCTATGTGGCGCAACCCAAAAGAGAGCCACGTGCCGCCATTGTGGTTTTGCCGGAAATATTTGGCGTGAATGCGCATATTCGTTCCGTTGCCGATGGGTTTGCACTGGCGGGATTTTTGGCCGTCGCGCCAGCCACGTTTTCACGCATCCAAAAACAAGTGAATCTGGGTTACAGCGAGCAAGATGTGGCCACTGGCCGCGCCCTGAAAAACCAAGCGGAAGCATTACCCGCGCCAGGTGTCATGGCTGAGGTGCAAGCTGCCATCAGGCAT
>JBJTXF010000239.1:0-4348 GCA_046082145.1 Limnohabitans sp.
GCGCTGGACAAGGCGGCTCAGGCGCGTGCCGCCCAGTCTGTCAAACCCTGAAGGCAAACATTTCATGATTCCTGAACTTGGTCAATTTTCTTTGGTGCTTGCCACGGTATTGTCTGTCGTGTTGGGTGTGTTGCCTTTGTGGGGCACCCTCAACCGCAACACGGTATGGCAATCCTTGGCACGTCCCACCGCATTGCTGCAATTTGGCTTGGTGTTACTGTCCTTTGTTTGCTTGTCCTTGGCGTTTTTGGGCAATGACTTTTCTGTCAAATACGTGGCCGAGCATTCCAATCGCTTATTGCCCAAGGCCTACCAGTTCGCAGCCGTGTGGGGTGGACACGAAGGCTCGTTGTTGCTGTGGGTGTTGATGCTCACCGGTTGGACCGCTGCCGTGGCGGTGTTTTCCCAAAGCCTGCCATTGGCCATGGTAGCGCGAGTGCTCGGTGTACTGGGCTTGGTGTCGGTGGGTTTCATGGCCTTCATCTTGTTCACTTCCAACCCGTTTGACCGTTTGTTTCCGATGCCTGCCGATGGCCGTGACCTCAACCCGTTGCTGCAAGACCCGGGCTTGGTCATTCACCCGCCTATGTTGTACATGGGCTATGTGGGCATGTCGGTGGCTTTTGCCTTTGCCATTGCCGCGTTGATATCTGGCAGACTGGATGCAGCATGGGCGCGTTGGTCGCGCCCTTGGACCGTGATTGCATGGGCCTTTCTCACCTTTGGTATCGGATTGGGTTCTTGGTGGGCTTATTACGAACTGGGATGGGGCGGATGGTGGTTTTGGGATCCAGTTGAAAACGCCTCGCTCATGCCTTGGTTGGTCGGCACTGCTTTGATTCATTCTTTGATGGTCACTGAAAAACGTGGCAGTTTCAAAGCCTGGACCGTGTTGTTGGCGATCGCTGCTTTTTCGTTGTCGTTATTGGGCACTTTTCTGGTTCGCTCTGGCGTGCTGACCTCGGTGCATGCTTTTGCCACTGACCCGGCACGCGGTGTGTTTATCTTGTGTTTTTTGGCGGTGGTGGTCGGTGCTTCACTGACCTTGTTTGCTTGGCGCGCCACTGCGGTGACATTGGGCGGCAGCATGGGCCTGATCTCGCGTGAATCGTTTTTGTTGCTCAACAGCGTTTTGCTGGTGGTGGCCACAGGCGCGGTATTGTTGGGCACCTTGTACCCGTTGGTGATCGATGCGCTCCACTTGGGCAAGCTGTCTGTGGGCCCCCCTTATTTCAACCTGGTGTTTGCGCCGCTCATGGTGCCGCTGTTGTTTGTGTTGGTACCCGGTACGGTCGCGCATTGGCGTGAGGCTCGGTTGAACGACATGCTCTTGCAATTGCGTTGGGTGGGGTTGGCGGCTGTGTTGCTGGCGATCGTATTGCCCTTTGCATTAGGCAAATGGTCTGCGGGTACCGCACTGGGTGTGTTCTTGGGCATGTGGGTGGCACTGGGCAGTTTGCAACACGTGGTCGAACGCATCCGCAAACCAGGACGCATCGGCGGATCGTTCTGGGGCATGCATTTGGCGCATTTTGGTTTGGCAGTCGTGGTCTTGGGCATCACTGGTGTCAAATCGTATGAAGTCGAGCGTGATGTGCGTATGTCTTTGGGTGACACGGTCACCATCGCGCCTTACACCTTTCGCTTGGCAGACATGGTGGATGTGAATGGCCCCAATTACAAGGCCACGCAAGCCCATGTGGAAGTTTTGAAAGCGGACCGTGTCATCGAAGTGCTTTACCCTGAAAAACGCCGGTATTTCTCCAGTGCCATGCCCATGACCGAAGCCGCGATTGATTCCGGCTTGTTGCGCGATTTGTACGTGTCTTTGGGCGATCCGATTGCGGGTGAAACCCCGAGTTGGAGCATGCGTGTGTATTACAAGCCGTTTGTGCCTTGGCTATGGACAGGTGTGTTGCTGATGGTGTTCGGTGGTGTACTCGCCGCGTTGGACCGACGTTACCGCCGCCGCAGTGTGCCGCCCTTGCAAACCGCTGGTCAAGCCCTGTCTTCAGCCTCTTGATGCCATGAACAAGAAATTTCTGATACCACTCGGGTTGTTTGCCACGTTGGTGGTTTTTTTGGCGGTCGGATTGACCCGCGATCCGCGGGAAATCCCGTCGCCGCTGGTGGGCAAGCCTGCGCCTGAATTCAGCTTGCCGATGCTGCAGGGCGATAAAACTTTCAGTCCCCGGGATATGAAAGGCAAGGTTTGGTTGTTCAATGTCTGGGCCACTTGGTGTGTGGCCTGCCGAGAAGAGCATCCGCTGTTGGTGGAGTTTTCTAAACAAAGCCGCATACCTGTGGTGGGTTTGAGTTACAAGGAAATTCAGGCCCAAGACCAACCCAATGGTCCACTCAATGACACTGACAAATTGCAATTGGCGCGCGAACGCAGTCTGCGTTTTTTGCAACGTCAGGGGGATCCCTATACGCTATCGGTGCTGGATTTGGACGGCAGTGTTGGAATCAATTACGGTGTGTATGGCGTGCCTGAAACCTATTTGATCGATCGCCAAGGCGTGATCCGTTACAAACGTGTCGGGCCCTTGACCCCGCAAATATTGCAAGACACCTTGTTGCCGTTGATACAAACTTTGGAAGCCTCATGAAGTGGATGTTGTTGTGTTGGATGCTGCTGGTGCCTTGGGTGCGGGCGGCTGATGCCCTGCCGAGGGCTGAAGACCCGTTGGTTGAAGCTCGTTTGGTAGTGATTGCCGAAGAATTGCGTTGTTTGGTATGTCAAAACGAGTCGTTGGCATCTTCGCATGCCGAGCTCGCCGAAGATTTGCGACGCGAAGTGCGCAAACTGATTCGCGACAACAAATCCGATGCCGAAATCAAAACCTATCTGGTTGAACGTTACGGTGACTTCGTTCTTTACCGTCCGCAGGTCAAACCCCTGACTTGGCCATTGTGGTTTGGCCCTTTTTTCATGTTGCTGTTGGCTATCTGGGGTTTGTGGCGGTATTTGCGTTTGCGAAAGAATGCGCTCGCCATGCAGCATGCGACCACCGCCGACACTGCTGACACTGCTGCTCACAAGGATTGAATGAATAACGTACAACTGTTTTTACTGCTGGCCTTGTTGTTGTCCGTGGTGGTGATGCTGGTGCTGGGTTGGTCTGCTCGAAGAGCAGCCAAAGATGCCGCCACCGGTTACCAACGCCAACAAGTCATGTCGCATGTCAGCGTCTACCGCGAACAATTGGCCGAGCTAGAGCGTGAACTCGCCCAAGGCACACTGGACCAAGCCGGCTATGACTTGTCTCAACAGGAGTTGACCCAGCGTTTGTTGGAGGACGCACCTGCAACCGCTGTCGCCAGCTCTGAAGCCGCACCGCAAGTACCGCGCATCAAATGGTTGATGACCGGCCTGTCATTGCTGGTGCCAGTTACGGCGTTCACTTTGTATTTGTATGTCGGTACTCCCGTGGCTCTCGATCCGGCATTGGTGGCGCAGGCCAATGGTGATGAGCAAATCACACCGCAAAAGCTCGAAACCATGGCGGAGCAACTCAGCCAACAATTGGAAAAAGAACCGAAGAATGCCGAAGCCTGGGTCATGCTGGGTCGTATTCAGCGCGCCTTGGCGCGATACGACCAAGCCGATGCGGCTTTGCAAAAAGCCTTGGCCCTAGAGCGCAATGGCGATGTGATGATTGAACGTGCCGAGGTGCTGGCGCAAAAAAACAATGGACAGTTCAAAGGCGAACCCTGGGCCATCATCAACGAAGTGCTCAAAGCCGATCCACAAAACGGCAACGCCTTGTTGTTGGCTGGCAGCGCGGCTTTTTCAGAAGAGCGCTTCAAAGATGCCTTGGTGTATTGGGAAAAAGTGCGTGGTTTGTTACCTGCAGCTTCACCCGACTTACCTGCCTTGGCCGAGGCCATTGACAAAGCGCGTGAGCGTTTGGGTTTGCCTGCACAGGCACCCTTGAACGCGGCCAATGCGCCCGCCAGTGCAGGTGTGGCCACCAAACCGTCAAGCGACGGTACCGAGCGCATCAGCGGGCGGGTGGTGTTGTCGCCCGAGATCGCCGCAAAGGTATCAGGCAAAGACACGGTGTTTATTTATGCCAATGCCGCCGAAGGACCGCGCATGCCTTTGGCGATTGTGCGAACCACAGTGGATAACACAGTGGATACCACAGCCGATGCGGTGGGGGATAACAGCACCCCAGCTACCCCAAGCTTGGTGCTGCCGACCATGGGTACGGCTGGGGCAACGGGCAGCGTCTTGCCCTAGGTACAGACGCTTTGGTAAGTACAATGCCCTACCGGCGAACGTAGGATCTCTCACTTGACAGCTCTGCCAGAATGGTTATACTAAAAAATAACAATTACA
>JBJTXF010000240.1:0-2523 GCA_046082145.1 Limnohabitans sp.
TACCCAGGGGTTGCCAAATACTGCGAGACAAATGCTCGCTGATGGTCAAGTCAGGCGTTTTGGCTTGTAACGCCCGTTTGAGAAACACGCCCAACAATTGCGTGCTGCCACTGCTGTATTCGAATGTGCTGCCGGGTTCACGGTCGAAACCGTGGGAGAGCACCAAGGCTTCGGCATTTTTTCCGTAATACAAGTCGGTCGTGACATTGAGTGGCAAATAATAATTTTCGTCCCATGCATGCCCCGAGGTCATGGCGCTGAGTTGAGACACCATGGCCTTTTTTCCGAACGGATCGTTGTCGTAATCGTGAAGTTGCTCCGTCACAGGCACGTCAAAGTCGCTGATGAAGCCTTGTTGGACGGCCATACCCAATTGCAAGGTAGTGATGGTTTTGGCCATAGAAAAAGAATTGGTCAAACTTTGTGCGTTGTAGGGTGCAAAGTAAGTTTCATGCACCAACGCGCCGTGCTGTGCCACCAAAAAAGCTGCACTGCCTTGGTCTTTCAGGTATTTCAACACTTCAGCATCGAGGGGTTTTTGGTTGTAGCGGGTGTCTTTAGGCCAAGGAAAAGAGGGCCCTTTGGGAATGATGCGCTGGTCAAAATTGTGCGCATCGTCGATATTGGCGGTTCGATGGCCTTGCAAATAGGTGCTGCCGAGAGCCCGCCAAATATAGCCATGGCCACTGAGTTGCAAAGTGGCGGCCAGCACGGCCAAGACAACGCCTGTGATCATCATCGGTTTCTTCATAACCATGGCCTTTCACGTGAACGGTGAATGAGTTTAATGAATGTAAGCGCGTCAATGTTTGCAATTTATGATGCCATGGCATCTACAAACACCCAGCGATTGATTGACGTTGACGCATTCCCATGACACCGATCACACATGTGCTTTATTTGCATGGATTTCGCTCCAGCCCAAGCTCTTTCAAAGCCCAATGGTTGGCGGCTTGGTTTGACAAACATTTCCGTCATATCCACTGGCATTGCCCCGCTTTGCCGGTGTCTCCTCTGCAAGCGTCCCTGTTGATCGCACAGACCTTGGAGGGTTGGCCGGGCGCTTCGACCTTGGTGATCGGTTCCTCGTTGGGCGGTTTTTACGCCACTTGGGCGGCCGCAAAATGGGGTTGTGCCGCTGTGTTGATCAATCCATCCACACATCCCTCACGCGACTTGAAAAAACACATAGGCATTCACACCGCCTGGCATGATGCATCACAAACGCTTGAAGTCTTACCCTTGCACATCGAAGAAATGTTGCCTCTGTATGTGGGCAATGGTGTGAACCAGTTAACCGACAGAGAGCGGACAAAAGCCTCGGCTTTGCCCGACCCGCAACGGCTTTTGGCGATCATTGCCAAAGGCGACGAAGTCTTGGATTGGCAAGAAATGTCGCAACGATATAAGGCGGCCAACGTCTATTTGATTGAAGGCTCAGACCATGGCCTCAGCGACATAGCAGACCATGTGCATGTACTGGAAGCATTTTTAACCACCTAGGCTCTCAGGGGGTTGGTTGGACATCGCATGAAGCCATGCTGTGCATGCTGCCGATTTTGCTCACAGAGACATAACGATCAGACGGGATGTTGGTGGTCACCACCAAAGTATCGTCCTTGTAATCAGCCCAGGTTTCGCCGTCTTGTGAACGCCAAGCGCGGTTGAAGGCCAAGCGATAGACATCGCCTTTGAATGTCAACTCTGCCGTTTGACCCGAAAACACCACACTGAATGGCGCGCCCAACACCGCTTTCGAGCACTGCATCACGCCGGTGGTCAATTGCGCTTGGCAGTTTGACACAGCATACGCCAAACACACCGTTAGGATTGCTTTGAACATCTGATTTCCCAAACAATGACAGGCGAAATGTTAACTCGACCGGTTCTGCTTTGGTGACAGCGACACTCAGCTATTTTTTGACCATGACTCGCCCATGATCAGCGCCTGACTGTCTACATTGCTTGGCATGAACACACGATTTACTGCCACTGAACGCCCCGCTTCCCAAGACCTACACGCAGTTGAATGGCTGTCAAATTTGCTGCTACAAAGCCTTTCTTTGAACGCTTCAGACATCCACCTAGAACCGTTTGAAAATTTGCTGCGTGTGCGTATTCGGCGCGATGGCCATTTGTATGAAATGCCCGCTCCACCCGCTGGCTTGAGAGAGCAAATCATCTCGCGCATCAAAGTTCAGTCACGCATGGACATCGCTGAAAAGCGTTTACCACAAGATGGCCGTTTACAAGTCGTTTTGCAAAACCGTGCGATCGATATGCGGGTGAGCAGTCTGCCTACTTTACATGTCGAAAAAATGGTGTTGCGAATTTTGGATGTGCAATCACAGCCTTTGAGTTTCGATGCTTTGGGTATGCCAAACAAAGAGCTCGCGCAACTCCAAGAAGCCATACTCCGTCCCAATGGCATGGTGTTGATCACCGGCCCCACTGGTTCCGGAAAAACCGTTACCTTGTACACCTGTTTAAACCATTTGAATACTGCTTCGGTCAACATTGCCA
>JBJTXF010000241.1:0-2162 GCA_046082145.1 Limnohabitans sp.
ATCACGGTCGAGAGCGACAAAGCATCGATGGAAATTCCATCCTCGCACGCCGGTGTGGTCACCGCATTGAAGGTGAAATTGGGCGACAAGGTCAAGCAAGGCTCGGTCATCGTGAGTCTTGAAGCCAACGGTGAAACATCGGTTGCCGCCGGCAAAGCCTCACCTGAATCAACGCCATTTGCAGCGCCATCTGCCGCGCCACCCACTGCGCATGTTTCGGCATCTGTGACACCGGCGTCTGCGCCATCGGTCGCTTCACCGCTTGCAAGCAGTTACAACGGCGCAGTGGATTTGCAATGCGATGTGTTGGTGTTGGGTGGCGGGCCAGGCGGTTACTCTGCCGCGTTTCGCGCAGCGGACTTGGGGCTGAACGTGGTCTTGGTCGAGCGTTATGCACAGCTGGGTGGTGTGTGTTTGAACGTCGGCTGCATCCCTTCCAAAGCGCTGCTGCATGTGGCGGCAGTGATGGATGAAGTCAGTCACCTCGCTGCGCTGGGCGTGGATTACGGCAAGCCCAAACTCAACATCGATGCATTGCGCAGCCACAAAGAAAAAGTCATCGGCAAGCTCACCGGTGGCTTGGCGGCGATGGCCAAGATGCGCAAAGTGACTGTGTTGCGCGGCTATGGTGCGTTTGTGGGCAGCCACGATCTGGTGGTGGAAGAAACCACAGGCACGGCGCAAGACAAAACCGGCGTCAACAAAGTGGTGGGGTTTAAAAACTGCATCATTGCGGCAGGCAGCCAAGCCGTGCATTTGCCGTTCATGCCCGACGACCCCCGCGTGGTGGACAGCACCGGCGCCTTGCAATTGGCCAAAGTGCCCAAGCGCATGTTGATATTGGGCGGCGGCATCATCGGACTGGAAATGGGCACGGTGTACAGCACACTGGGCGCGCGATTGGATGTGGTGGAAATGATGGACGGCTTGATGCAAGGCGCAGACCGCGACCTTGTGAAAGTCTGGCAAAAAATGAATGCGCCACGCTTTGACAACATCATGCTCAAAACCAAAACCGTGTCAGCACGCGCCATGGCCAAAGGCATTGAGGTGACCTTCGAAGGCGAGGGCGCACCCGCTCCTCAGGTGTATGACCTGGTGCTTCAAGCCGTGGGCCGTACACCCAACGGCAAAAAAATCGCTGCCGACAAAGCCGGGGTGCAGGTGAGCGAACGCGGATTCATTGGCGTGGACATTCAAAGGCGCACCAACGTGCCGCACATCTTCGCCATCGTTGACATCGTGGGCCAACCCATGTTGGCGCACAAAGCGGTGCACGAGGGCCATGTGGCGGCCGAGGTCATCGCCGGCGAATTGCAAAACAATCACGAACTGGCCAGCGCCGCGTTCAATGCGCGCGTCATTCCCAGCGTGGCCTACACCGACCCCGAAGTGGCTTGGGTGGGCTTGACCGAAGAGCAAGCCAAAGCACAAGGCATCAAAGTGAAAAAAGGTTTGTTCCCCTGGGCGGCTTCAGGACGCGCCATCGCCAATGGCCGCGACGAAGGCTTTACCAAACTGCTGTTTGACGACAGCGAAGCCGCGCAAGGCCACGGCAAGATTTTGGGCGGCGGCATCGTGGGCACACACGCGGGCGACATGATTGGCGAAATTGCCCTGGCGATAGAAATGGGTGCCGACGCGGTGGACATCGGCAAAACGATTCACCCGCACCCGACACTGGGCGAAAGCATCGGCATGGGCGCGGAAGTGGCGCATGGCAGTTGCACAGATCTGCCGCCTGCGAGGAAGTGAAGCGACCCCAAGCTGTCCCTGATGCGCTAGAGCCCATTTGATAGGGACTTGGCCATATTCAAATCATATTTTGACATGATTAAACCATGAAATCACATCAACGCTGGATATGGCAACTGCCTGATTGGCCAGCGTTGCGCTTTGACGCGCAGCAAATCCAGGCAGCATTGGCCGCTGCCAGAAACTCCCAAGGCGTTCTTTTGGGCAAAGCCGAGGCTATTGGCCTGGAAGGGCTTCAATCCCCCATACGCGACTCGTTGACATGAAGTGGTTCACGCGCACTCAACCCAAGCTAGGGCCGCAGCCCCTGGACGGCCTGGTCCGAGCAGCCCTTTCGCACCTGTGGTTTGAAACGCTACACCCGTTTGATGACGGCAATGGGCGCATCGGCCGGGCCATTTTGCAAC
>JBJTXF010000242.1:0-2412 GCA_046082145.1 Limnohabitans sp.
TACACCACTGCGAAAAAATACCAAAAAATCGAATTCAGTGACATTGAAAAAAACAACACCGATTTTGAAAAACAAAGTCAACAAGGTTATGTGGCCATGGTGCAGCATTATTTTGCCTCGGCTTGGCTGTTAGATGACACACAGCAACGCGAATTGTTCGCACGCAAAATAGATAACAATTTGTATTCGGTAGGAATGGTGGCGCCATTGCCTGTGATCGCACCGGGCTCTCGCCTGTCTCAAACGGCAACGTTGTTTGTCGGACCGCAAGAAGAAAAAGCGCTAGAGGCCATATATCCTGGTCTCGAACTGGTGAAGGACTATGGTTGGCTGACCATATTGTCCAAACCTTTGTATTGGTTGCTTTATGAATTGAACCGTGTGATAGGTAACTGGGGTTGGGCCATTGTTGCATTGGTAGTGGTTTTGAAAATTGCTTTTTATTGGCTCAATTCACAGGCCTATAAAAGCATGGGCAAGATGAAAGCGATTAACCCCAAAATCATGGAAATGCGAGAGCGGCTCAAAGACAATCCGCAACAAATGCAAATGGAAATGATGCGAATTTATCGCGAAGAAAAAGTCAACCCATTAGGCGGCTGTTTGCCCATACTTGTCCAAATACCATTTTTCATCGCCTTGTACTGGGTGTTGTTGTCATCAGTAGAAATGCGCAACGCCCCGTGGGTGGGATGGGTGCATGACTTGGCCGCGCCTGACCCTTGGTTTATTTTGCCTTTGCTGATGACGGCCACTTCGCTGGTGCAAACATGGTTAAATCCTACCCCTCCGGATCCTATTCAGGCAAAGATGATGTGGTTCATGCCATTGGCCTTCAGTGTCATGTTTTTCTTTTTCCCCGCTGGACTGGTGTTGTACTGGCTGTCCAACAATATTTTGTCGATCGCCCAACAATGGATGATCAACAAACAATTGGGCATCACGCACTGAGCCACAGGGCGATCTTTGGGTGGGGGTTCTGTGCTGTGTGAGCGAGATGACCCCATTATTGCGATTGCCACGCCGCCTGGCCGTGGCGCCGTAGGGGTGGTGCGTATAAGCGCAAAATATCTGTCAGCTTTCGCCCAAGCATTGGTTAAGCGCCAATTGCAACCGCGTCGTGCACATTTTGTCGCCATTCATGATGCACAAGGCAACACCATTGATCAGGTGTTGGCTGTATTTTTTCCCGCGCCACACAGCTATACCGGCGAAGACGTGTTAGAGCTGCAAGGGCACGGCGGCACCGTGGTGTTGAACATGTTGTTGTCGCATTGCTTGTTCTTGGCCCAAGACATAAAAGTAGATCGGCCTGCATTGCTATCCCATTTGCGAATGGCACGCCCAGGTGAATTCACTGAACGTGCGTTCTTAAATGGTAAATTGGATTTGGCACAAGCCGAAGCGGTCGCAGATTTGATCGATGCCCAAACCCAAGCCGCGGTTCGCAGCGCTGGGCGTTCGTTGCAAGGGGCGTTCTCCAGAAGCGTGGATGAACTCGCACAGGCCTTGGTGCATGTGCGCATGCAAATCGAAGCATGCTTGGATTTTCCCGATGAAGATTTAGACTTTATTGGACAATTGCAAATCCTTCAGCAAATACAACTGTTGCAAGACAAACTGAAAGCTTTGCTGGCGCAAGCCCAACAAGGCCGTTTGTTGCGTGATGGATTGAAGATGGTGATCGCAGGCCAACCTAACGCCGGCAAAAGTTCATTGCTCAATGCTTTGGCTGGTGCCGAGATCGCCATTGTCACGCCAGTGGCGGGCACTACTCGCGATGTACTGATGCAAAGCATACAAATTGAAGGTGTGCCTATCCATGTGCTCGATACCGCAGGTCTGCGAGACGAGGCACAGGCCGATGAGATTGAACGTATCGGCATCACCCGGGCTTGGTCACACATTGAACAAGCAGATCTGGTGGTGTTGCTCGATGACTTGAGCCGCCAACAGGACCCGCATTACATCCAGGCACAGCAACGATTGCAAGAAAAGATCGAACGCATCTGCATGTCATCCCAGCCCATACTGACTGTTCACAATAAGTTGGATATGGTGCACAGTTTCAACCAACCAGGCGTGTGTATTTCTGCAAAAACCGGTGAAGGTATGGATCTATTGCGCCAGCGCATATTGTCACTCGTGGGCTGGCAAGTGGGACTCAATGAAGGCGTTTTCACCGCCCGTACCCGCCATGTGCAAGCGCTGGGACAAACTATGCAGCACGTAAACCAGTCGTTGTTGTTGCTCTCCCAACCGGCACCAGCGCTAGATATCTTGGCTGAAGAATTTCGCTTGGCCCACCAAGCGCTGTCTACATTGACAGGAAAATTCACACCTGATGATTTGCTCGGTGAAATCTTCAGCCGTTTTTGCATTGGCAAATGAACCAGCAAGACCTCACAGTCG
>JBJTXF010000243.1:0-2663 GCA_046082145.1 Limnohabitans sp.
GAACCACTCGAGAAAACATTTTCCGTCAGTCAAAAAGAAGAGGTTGTATTGGCAACACCCATGATGGGTGAGATTTACACAGTTGGAACATTGCCTAAAGCTAATTTATGGTGGCGACAAAGCATGCGTTGAAAACAGTTGCTTGTTTACTCAGATATTCAGCTAATTAGCATAATGAACAGCTATCGGTGTATCACAGTTAATTTCAACGCTGAATTTGTTCTTGATCGTTTTTAATGAAGTGCTGAACTTCATATTGACAGCGATCGCAATACCAAACTTCGAAGTCAGATTGTTTGGTCGACAAATCATAAAAGCGGTGGGGCAAGCCTGTGTCAATTTTTGATTTCCAAAAACCAGGGCTTTGACATTGCGGACAATAAGAGAGCAGTTTTTGGATCAAATCCTCCGTCGCTTGCTCAATCATTTTTAGACGCGTGGGGTTATGGAATCAGTAACACGGCGCAATTCAGCTGCTGTGAGTGTTTTTGATTGTTTCATTTCTGTGCTCCTTAAAGTAATAAATACAGAGCTACAGTTTGTTTTCTTTGATATGGTCTGGACAACCTGAAACCCGAAACAGCTTCGGGTCAATGAAATCAATGCGTTACGCAAGAACCTCATGAAATGCACATTTAGTGAGGTTTTTGTACCAGCGTCTGTGGATAACTCGTGGCTGTTACGCCACGATGTATTTAGCAACCCTACAAGCAGTTTTTCAACAGCTGGGTAGCTTGGGGTGCTGGGCTCAAGTGATCTTGCGCTGTAGGGCTGATTTGACGCAGCTGCTGTTTGCCCAAATGGGGTCTGTGTTCTAAATTTTTTTCAGCTGCGAAAAATCTGCACCCAGTACTTGGCTTTTCAAGGTGGTGATTTTTAACCACCCCACCATGGTCGTATCAAACGCTAAAAGGTTTTGAATAAACGTTGTCAACAAAACCAACAATGCCTACCAACAATTGAAATCTAGATCAATGCTTGTGTTCTTCTGATTTACCGGCGTCTTTTGGAGCTTGTACCCAGACTTCCACTTTAACTTCACCAGTACGTTTAAAGGTCAACCACACTGAAAATTTGTCTCCATGATTCAACGGTTTCTTCAATCCCATCAACATCACGTGATAGCCATTGACATTTCCTTTGGCAAATGAAACCTCAGTCCCAGCCGGAATCTCAATACTATTGAGGGCACGCATTTTCATAACGTCACCCTCCATTTTCATTTCATGGATTTCCACCTTGTCTGCAACAGTAGATTTTGCCGAAAGCAGCTGGTCGGCAACTTTGCCATTGTTGACAATACCCTTGAAGTACACCACGCCGTTCTTGCTTGCGGAAACACTTGGTACGGAATATGGATGCTTGATATACAAATCACCAGCTTGAAAACCATGTGCAAATGAGTTGCAGGAAATTCCAATTGCCAAAGCAGCAAAAACAATTTTAATTATTCTTTTATCAAAAATTTTCATATGGAACCTTTAAACAGTTTTATTGAGTGACATGGATTGATCGGGATTTTCAGAACCTTGCATATAGCCAATGGCCCAAGCGCCCCAAACCACAATGAACACCACGCAAGGTACTAAACCGCGAAGAAAGCCTTTTTTAGAAAAAATTTTCATATGTTTTTCCTATCCATGGAAATTAATGGTGAATACAAAACAAATTGCCTAAACCAGCAATCAATTTGAATTCGGTCGCTAAATCACATCGGCACGAAGCGGGTGAGTTGTCGGGCCTGGTGCAGGGTGTGCAACATGGATTTCACGCGATCAATGTTGGCCGTGCTGGGCAGGCTTGTGATGGCCTTGGCCGTGACCATCGCCATGCGCGGTGTTGGGCTCGATCTTCAACTCGCCTTGAAACAGTGCAAGTTGCTTGAGCTGAGACTTGCTGAGCTTGGCTTCAGCGGCTTGCACCTTGGCCGCCAAGCTTTGCGCGGCAGCCTCTCCCATGCCGGTTTGCGCCAGCACTTTGGCGTCGCGCAAGCCGTCACCGCCGCACACCGTGATGGTCCAGTGGTCCTTTTCCTTCACCAACAGTGCGCGACCGCCTTTGTTGGCCTGCATCCATCCCGCCACGGAATGGTGGCCATCCACCACCACAGGGTGCACCTTCAGCGGCGCATCGGGTCGGTCAAATTGCGCTTTCATCACATGGATGATCTGCTGAGCATCTCCATGTGCAGGGTGTTTCGATTCGTCGGACCAGGACTGAGTGCTGAAAGTCATCAGCAGAACTGACAGCAAACTGGCAAACAACAGGGATGAGTTGGGGAAAAAGCAAGCGATGATGGAGCGCATAACAACCTCTGAAATTCAAGATAACAAAACATGCCAAGACATACTTGGCATAGGCGTTAGATGAAGTTCAGAGTGCGGGCGGGCCGCGAGAGGGCAGGGGTGGCGCAGTGGCCGCAGCGATATGCGCCGCTGCGATAGGTTGCAGGGCATGGGCCAAGGATGAAGGTTTGGTGAACTGACTGGAAACAGGCGCGAGCGGAATGCCCACTGCCATACACAAAGCGCAGTCCATGGTGTGCACAGTTGTCTGTGCTTGATCAACATCATCAAAAGTTACGATCTTGATGGCCCCGCCGGTGGTACACACCAGATCCATGGCTTTTGGAGAAACCAGTGGCGAAGCTACGGCAACACCCA
>JBJTXF010000244.1:0-2295 GCA_046082145.1 Limnohabitans sp.
CCCCACACATTCCTTGCATCTTGGTCGCTAACAAGCTCGACCAAGTCAAACTGCGGCATGAAATCGCCCAATGGTTGCAAGAGATGCAAGAACAGCATCCGTTTGCCGACTTGATGCCCATGTCGGCGAAGAACCCCAAAGACATACAGCGCTTGCTGGTGCAATGCGAGAAATACCTGCCTTTGCAAGCCTGGTGGTACACCGAAGACGAACTGACCGACCGCAGCGAAAAGTTTTTGGTGAGCGAAATGATCCGCGAAAAATTGTTTCGTTTGACCGGCGACGAGTTGCCCTATACCTCTACCGTGGTCATCGACAAGTTCACCGAAGAGCCCGGCAAAACCGTCTCGCGCATGGTGCGTGTGGCGGCGACCATCATTGTCGAACGCGATGGCCACAAAGCCATGGTGATTGGCGAAGGCGGAGCGCGCTTGAAGCAAATTGGCACGCTGGCGCGCCAAGAGTTGGAAAAACTCATGGACGCCAAAGTGTTTTTGGAGCTGTGGGTGAAAGTGCGCTCCGGTTGGGCCGATGACGAAGCGCGGGTGCGCAGTTTTGGCTACGAATAAAAGTTCATCGATGCGTGTGCTGGATGAACCGGCGTTCGTCTTGCATCACTATGACTGGAGCGAATCCAGTGTGATTTTGGAAGTCTTTACCCGCCACTGGGGGCGGGTGGCCTTGGTCGCCAAAGGAGCCAAACGACCGACCTCGCAGTTGCGTGCAGTATTGCTTCCATTGCAACCCATCGTGCTGAATTTCGGTGGTGAAGGCGAAATCCGCACGCTCAAATCAGCCGAATGGGCGGGTGGTCATGTCATGCCCACCGGCGATGCTTTGCTGTCGGGCTACTACTTGAACGAACTGGTACTCAGGCTGTTGGCGCGTGACGATCCTCATGTTGCTTTGTTTGACACCTACCGACAGGCAGTGCAAGTGCTGGCCAGCGGTTTGGAGAACACCACCGCACCCTTGTTGCGCGCTTTTGAATTGCTGTTGTTGCGCGACATAGGTTTTTTACCCGACTTGACTTTGCAAACCCTGACCTTGCAACCCTTGCAAACCGATAAACACTATGCATTGTTCGCAGAAGCCGGTTTGCGTGCCAGCACGCAAACCCCGTATTTAAACGGCACGCAATGGTTGCAACTACAGGCTGTTCTTGACGAGCCCGACGCACTCACCCGGCTGCTGCGTATCTGCGCACAATGGAGTGGAGAAGACCGCGCCGCACTGCAAACCCAGTTACGCAACTTGTTGCACTACCATTGCGGCGTCAACAGCTTGCGCACCCGCCAAGTGATGATGGAATTACAAGCCCTATGAATACACATTTGTCTGTCAACCTCAACAAAGTTGCATTGGTGCGCAACACCCGATTGCTTGGCATACCGAGCGTGACCCGCGCCGCCACGTTGTGTTTGCAGGCAGGTGCGCATGGCATCACGGTCCATCCACGGCCCGATCAACGCCATATTCGTGCTTCCGATGTGCATGATTTGGCGGCCTTGCTCAAGGACTGGCCGGACCGTGAATACAACATCGAGGGCAACCCGTTTCACAACCTGATGGACTTGGTGCGACAGGTACGGCCGCAACAAGTGACCTTTGTGCCCGATGGTGAAAACCAGTTCACTTCCGACCATGGCTGGCGTTTTCCGCAAGATGCCGAGGCCTTGAAAGACATGGTGGCTGAAGCCAAAGATTTGGGCGCACGCGTCAGTTTGTTCATGGATGCAGATGCACGCGCCATGGGTGCGGCCAGCGAAGTCGGGGCCGACAGGGTTGAGCTCTACACCGAGCCATATGCTCAAGCGCACGGCACGCCCATGCACGCCAGTGTGCTGCCAATGTTCACTGCGGCAGCTGTGGCGGCGCAGCATGCCGGACTCGAGGTCAATGCCGGGCACGACTTGAACTTGCACAATTTGCGCGATTTTGTGCAAGCGGTGCCAGATGTCAAGGAAGTTTCGATCGGCCACGCACTGATGGCCGATGCCTTGGAACTCGGATACGACGCCACGGTTCGCGCGTACTTGGCCTGCTTATCGCCATGAGCCATATTTTTGGCATAGGTACCGATATTTGTGACATACGCCGTATCCGTGCTGCTTGGGAACGCCATGGCGAACGCTTTGCCATGAAGATACTGAGCGATGCTGAAATGCACACCTTTCGAGCGCGATCCGCACGTTGGCCTGAGCGGGGCGTGCGATTTTTAGCCTCACGTTTTTCTGTCAAAGAAGCGTTTAGCAAGGCCATCGGACTGGGCATGCGCATGCCCATGACCTGGCG
>JBJTXF010000245.1:0-3598 GCA_046082145.1 Limnohabitans sp.
ACACCACGAAAATTGAACCGTAAACACGCTCAATCTGCCATCACACAGGCGCTGGCCAAGGTCTGCACCACCTTGTTGTCCATGGTGCCGCCAAACAAAGGATGTGGATGGGCGACCACCGCCAATCCTTTAGACGGCCCCTGCGGCATGTCATAAACGACTTGCACTCGACCCGCACCAGCCTGCAGCGACAGGTACTGTGTCTGGCCCGCCATGGCATCAACGCCCGACGTTATCGGGCAACCTCAAACGCTCAACTGGTTGACCGTTTTGCAAATGCGATTCGATGATTTCGTCGATGTCTTGCGTATCTACAAAGGTGTACCAAATGGCCTCGGGATATACCACCATCACAGGACCACCAGCGCAGCGGTCTAGGCATCCCGCTTGGTTAACTCGCACCCCTTGTGCGCCGTTGATGCCCAGCGCTTTGACACGGGTTTTGCAATGCTTCCATGCGGCTTGCGCTGAGTGATCGCTGCAACAGGCCTGACCTTCTTCGCGTTGGTTCAAGCAGAAAAAAACATGGTGCTTGTAATAGCTGTGTGTAATCATGTGCGAATTTTAGGCGCGATACAAAAATATTCGCATGCGCATCAAGCGCCAGCTGGCCCAAGCCAGTAACAACCAAGGCCACCAGACACTCAGCCAAGCTGTCAGTCCATGGAAACGGATGAAGCGACCCTGCTCCCAGGTCTGCATGGTTTGCTCAAAATACGTGCTGGAAGGCGACAAATTCAAAACCAACAAGAGAAACCATTGCGCAATGCACAGCATCATCAACAAACGGAGCTCCTGCCACCTGATCGCTGCCATGCACAGCAATGCACCACAGCCCAAACCGCCCCATACCTGAGGCGACAGCCAATGCCAGGCTCGTTCCGGGCCGTAGGTCAAGGTAGCTGACAGACCGTTGGCCAAAACCGCTATCACCATCACCAACCACACGCCAGTGAGCCGTTGCGAAAGCCGCTGGCACACCGACAGCACCAACAAACCCGGGATCCAAGCTCCCAGCATGACGCAGAACATTTCAAGTGCAGGTGTCATGGTCAGCGTCAAGGACTCGCTGGTTGCCAGGACCGTATCGGCGTAGCTAGGAAATGTCTCATACAAGATTTTTTCCAATCGCTCCGACACATGGCCCAAGCCAAAGGGGACGGTCACGGGATAAAGCAGCGCCAAAGGCCACAATACCAACAACACCAAGCTGCCGCTGGCGTCTGTCGTCAACCATTGGCGGCGAAAATGAGACCAGCGATAAAGCCACCCGTGCTTTTCCAGCACCAAGGCCAAACCCGCGCCTAGCAAAGCGCCCGATGTGTTGAGTAACCAATCGAGTTGCGACGGTACCCGGGCTGGCAAATATGTTTGCATACATTCCATGACAAACGACAACGCACACCCTGAGAACACAGCGAACATCCATGACCATGCGCGTGTCCACTGCGAACGCATCGCCGCCAAACACCACCAAAACCCCAAAGGCAAATAGCCCAGCAGATTGCTGTAAATGTCAAACCAAGTGTTGTAGGCAGACCAAGGGGCACCCACAAAAAACCAAGGCGCGATGTCTTGGTTGCGCCAATCTTCAAACGGATACAAGCTGGCATACACGATGACCAGCACACACAACCATGACAAGGCCCATGCAGTGGTGCGGGGTTGGGCGCTCATGGACATGCAAAACCGTCAAAAAGGCTTGACCACCACCAACACCACAGCCGCCACCAACAGCAGCACCGGTACTTCGTTAAACCAGCGGTACCAAATATGCGAGTGGGTGGCTACACCCGCTTCGAAAAACCGAAGATGGCGTGCACACACATGGTGATAGCCTAAAGCCAGCAGGACGGCCAGCAATTTCCCTTGCATCCAATAGGTGGGTGGCATGCCGCCGATGCCGTAGCCCAACCACAAGACCAGCCCCAACACCAACGCTGGCCACATCAACAAGGTCGTGAAGCGCAACAATTTGCGCGACATCAACAACAACCGCTCGCGCTCAGCGACCGATTCAGGCGGCACCATGGCCAAGTTGACAAAAATTCGCGGTAAATAAAACAAACCGGCAAACCAACTCGCCACAAACACAATATGAAAAACTTTGACCCAGAGCATGGCTTGAGTTTAGTGGCAAGGCTTGATCAGCATCGTGGAACGCAACACGTTTTAGATGCCACTGGGGTTTCACCCCAACGGCAAACCCATGCGATGCGGCACAATTTCTGCCATGACAACGCCTACCCAATACCCAGCCACCCGCTTGCGTCGACTGCAACGCGATGACTTCACCCGCCGTCTCGTGCGCGAACATGCCTTGAGCGTCAACGACCTCATTTATCCGGTGTTTGTGCTGGATGGCGAAAAAAAGCGCGAAGCCGTGGCCTCGATGCCCGGGGTCGAACGACTCAGTCTCGATTTGCTGCTACCGGTCGCCGAGACATGCGTGAAGCTTGGCATTCCCGTCATGGCCTTGTTTCCGGTGATCGACGCCTCGCTCAAAACACCTGACGGGCGCGAGGCCACCAACGCCCAAGGTTTGGTGCCGCGGGTGGTCAAAAGCCTCAAGCAACATTTCCCTGAACTTGGTGTCATGACCGATGTGGCTTTGGATCCTTTCACCAGCCACGGGCAAGATGGGTTGCTGGATGACACGGGCTATATCTTGAACGACCCCACGGTGGAAGTGCTGGTGCGGCAAGCCTTGACGCAAGCCGATGCGGGTGTCGACATCGTGGCGCCCAGCGACATGATGGACGGGCGCATCGGAGCGATTCGACAAGCCCTGGAAGCCCATGGCCATGTACACACCCGCATCATGGCTTACAGCGCCAAATACGCCAGTTCGTTTTACGGCCCGTTTCGCGATGCCGTGGGTTCGGCGGCCAATCTGGGCAAAAGCGACAAGAAGGTCTACCAAATGGATGCGGGCAACTCCGATGAAGCCTTGCGTGAAGTGGCGATGGACATTGCCGAAGGCGCAGACATGGTGATGGTCAAACCTGGCATGCCTTATTTGGACATTGTCAGAAGGGTGAAAGACGAGTTCAGCATGCCCACCTTTGTGTACCAAGTCTCGGGGGAGTACGCCATGCTCAAAGCTGCCGCACAAAACAGCTGGCTGGATCACGATGGCGTGATGATGGAAAGCTTGCTGGCTTTCAAACGCGCCGGCGCCGACGGCATATTGACCTACTTTGCCATACAGGCGGCTGAAAAATTGCGCCAGACATGAAGCAAGCCGCTGGCTTCAAAGACCAAAATGGTCGATAAAAAACCCCAAGGTGTTTTCTAGCGCCAATTCGCAAGCAGCTGCGTCGTAACTGCCTCGGTGGTCGCAATTAAATCCATGATCCGCTTCGTACACCTGCACCTGCACTTGGGGCTGTGCCGCACAAAAAGCTTCAACGGTATCCATGGGTATGAGCGCATCACGGTTGCCAAAATGCGCCAACACTGGGCATAACGGTTTAGCGTCTCTCTCAGGGGGCAGGGTCATGCCACCGCCGTAATACGTGACCGCTGCAGTGATGCCAGACAGCCCGGTGGCAGCTCGCCAACTCAACAAGCCGCCCCAGCAATACCCCACCACGCC
>JBJTXF010000246.1:0-3767 GCA_046082145.1 Limnohabitans sp.
TCTGCTTCCCGTTGAACTGCGGTATGTGAACCACACCGCGAGCACCAACAGGCGCATTCTAGCCACAAGCCCTTGGTACACGCCTAAAATGCCGCTCATGCATGAAAACCACCCCTTGGATTCCGTACTGGAACGCGTCGAGCGATTGCTGGTGCGCTACGAAGAACTCAAACGCACCAACGATTTGCTGGTCGGTCAAGTGGAGACGCTTACCCAAGAGCGTGATTCGCTCAAATCCCGTTTGCAAGCCGCCCGTAGCCGTATTGATGGTTTACTCGATCGCTTGCCACTGGACATTAAGGATGGCGCGTGAACCAAGTTGAAGTACAAATCATGGGGCAGAGTTACATACTCGGTTGCCCTGTCGGTGCAGAGGATCGATTTCAATCGGCGGTGCGCAAAGTAGATGCTGCCATGTGCAGTATTCGAGATGCAGGAAAAATCAAAGCGCGTGACCGCATTGCCGTATTAGCGGCCCTCAATCTAGCGTTTGAGTTGTCAGATTTTTCTGCTGCACCCAGCGAACCCGTCACCTCTAACCACAACCTCAACAACCTATTGCACCGACTCGATGCAGCATTAGGTCACGATGGTCACCTGTTATGACACATGCTTCTACAATGGCGCCGTCTGCAAGCCTGCTGGGTTTATATTTCTTGAACCAATGCTCTATGGAGCCCCGGGCTTGGAACATCGTCTTGTGAGCGTGATCATCTCGCGAAGATGAACCCAACACCTGACTGACCTCGCCCACCTGAACCTTTTGTTCAGGATGACAGCCCGGCAGATCCTTGCAGACACCTTCCTTATGTTTTACCTATTCACTTCCCCCCTTTTGTCATGAGTCTTCGTATTGCCATCGTCGGCGCGGGAGCCATTGGCGGCTACCTCGGCGTCAAACTATCTTTGGCCGGTCACGATGTGACCTTCATTGCACGTGGTGCCAACCTGCAAGCCATTCAACACAACGGTATGAAATTGAAACTCGAAGATGGCAACGAGTTACATGCCAAAGATGTCAAGGCTTGTGATATTGCGGGCGCTTCTCAATATGACTATGTTCTGGTAACGCTCAAATCACATCAAGTAGCACCAGTGGCAGCTGACATTGCTGCGCTATGCCATGAACACAGTTGTATCGTCACCCTGCAAAACGGTTTGCCATGGTGGTACTTTCATGAATTGCCGGGTGAATTCAAGGGCAGACAACTCAGCAGTTTGGATCCCTACGGCCAACTCTGGCATAGGCTCAAGCCTGAGCGTGTGATTGGCGCAGCGGTCTATCCTGCAGCAGAACTGGTGGCGCCGGGTGTGGTGCGACTGATTGAAGGCAACCGATTCACTTTGGGTGAACCCAGTGGCGAAAAATCCGAACGCGTCACGCAATTAGCGCAAGCCATGATCAGCGCTGGTTTCAAAACGCCTGTGTCCAACGATATTCGCTCTGAACTCTGGGTCAAGTTGTGGGGCAATTTGAGCTTTAACCCGGTCTCAGCGCTGACACATGCCACGTTGCAAGACATCGCTGAATTTGCGCCTTCGCGTGAAGTCGTGGCCTACATGATGCAAGAAGCGCAAGCGGTAGCAGAGCGTACAGGCATTCAATTCAAAATCAGCATCGATAAACGCATTGCAGGCGCACAAGCCGTCGGCGCACACAAAACGTCTATGCTGCAAGACATTGAACAAGGCAAAGCCTTGGAACTCGATGCACTGCTTGGCAGCGTGATCGAATTGGGACAAATCGTAGGCATAGCAACCCCCACGTTGCACACCGTTCACAACCTGTGTTTGTTGCTACAGCAATCCGTGCTGCGCAATGGTCACGGGCTCTCATTGATGGCAAAGGAATGACATGATTACGTTGACCGATTGGATGAAAGCTGGCCAAGATAACGCCACCTGTTTAAGCTCTTCGGGGGCAACACCTCTGACCTATGCAGCTTTGCGTCAACTGGCCAAAGTGGTAGAAGGCACCTTAAACGCGGTGGGCATAGGTAGAAACGACCGTGTGGCGTTGGTGTTACCTAATAGCGCTGAGATGGCAGCCTCTTTTGTCACGGTAGCCGCCTGTTGCACATCAGCCCCTTTGAATCCCTCGTACCGCGCTGATGAATTCGAGTTTTATTTGAACGATTTGAATGCCAAGGCACTGGTGGTGGAAGCAGGCTCAAATTCAGCTTCCATTGAAGTGGCCCGCAAATTAGGCGTCTCTGTTTTGGTATTGCATCCCACACCGGCCAAAGGCGCGGGTTCTTTCACAATCGACACTTTATCGCGCAGATCTGCCGCGGCTTCGCAACCCGGGCCAGCGCAGGCAGATGATGTGGCCCTGGTTCTGCACACATCTGGCACCACATCTCGCCCGAAAATCGTACCCTTAACCCAACGCAATGTTTGCGCCTCTGCGCAACACATTGCAGCCAGCACGCGCTTCACAGCCGAAGACCGTGGTTTGAATGTCATGCCCTTATTTCATATTCACGGACTGATCGCAGGCATTTTGGCACCCTTGTCTCAGGGAGGAGAAGTGCATTGCACTTCTGGCTTCAACGCGCTGAAATTTTTTGCACAAATGGATGACGTCAAGCCAACCTGGTACACCGCCGTGCCCACCATGCACCAAGCGATCTTGTCCCGTGCAGCAAACAACAAAGACGTGATTGCACGTGTTCCATTGCGTTTCATTCGTTCGTCTTCGTCGTCTTTGCCGCCTCAGGTGTTGACAGAGCTAGAGGCCACGTTTCATGCGCCGGTGATTGAAGCCTATGGCATGACCGAAGCGGCACACCAAATGGCATGCAACCCTCTACCCCCCGCTCAACGTAAACCCGGCACCGTGGGCATCGCGGCTGGCCCTGAAGTGGCCATCATGGATAACGACGGTCATTTGCTTGAAGCAGGTGTAACTGGTGAAATTGTCATTCGCGGCCCCAACGTCACGCCTGGGTATGAGAACAACGACAAGGCCAATTCAGAAGCATTCACCCATGGTTGGTTCCGCACCGGAGACCAAGGTGTGATTGATACAGAGGGATATATCAGCATCACCGGCCGTCTCAAAGAAATCATCAATCGCGGGGGAGAAAAAATCAGTCCACGTGAAATTGATGAGGTCCTGATGGACCATCCAGCCGTGGGTCAGGTGGTGTGCTTTGGTATTCCCCACGAAAAACTGGGCGAGGAAGTTGGTGCAGCGGTTGTGTTGCGTGAAGGCCTTTCAGCTACTGAAAAAGAATTGCGCGATTACGTCGCCACGCGTGTAGCAGACTTCAAGGTGCCACGCAAAATCTTGCTGCTGGAGGAAATTCCCAAAGGCGCAACCGGCAAACTTCAGCGCATTGGCATGGCACAAAAACTCGGGCTCGCTTGATTAATGAATGAATGGCCATGGTTGCTGCTGGCACTGGCCATACTCGGTTCCTGCGCAGGGTTTGTCGCCGGCTTGCTGGGCGTAGGCGGTGCACTGGTGATGATCCCTTTTTTAACTTACCTATTGCACCATCTGGAGACAGGTACCGATATGGCGGTCAAGATGGCTATTGCCACTGGCATGTCGACCATAGTTGTCACATCCTTGGCCAGCACGCGTGCTCACCATCAGGCGGGTTCAGTGCGCTGGGATTTATTCAAAGGACTCGCCCCCGGATTAGTCTTGGGTAGCGCAGTTTCAAGCCTTTGGTTGTTCTCAATCATCAAGGGCACCGTGCTTGCTTTATTGTTTGGTGGCTTCACTGCTTTTTCGGCCACCCAAATGCTGCTGGATA
>JBJTXF010000247.1:0-6706 GCA_046082145.1 Limnohabitans sp.
CGTTCCAGTGCATCCATGAACATCGCGGGCACATCGAAACCGGTTTGATCGGTGATCTCACGAAAGCAAGTCGGACTGGTGACATTGATTTCGGTCAGACAGTCGCCAATGATGTCCAATCCCACCAGCAATAATCCCCTGGCGGCCAAGACTGGCCCAACCGCTTTGGCGATTTGCCAATCACGCTGACTCAGCGGTTGTGCCACCCCTTTGCCACCGACTGCCAGGTTGCCTCGAACCTCATTGCCCTGTGGAATACGGGCCAGTGCGAATGGCGCGGCCTTTCCGTTGATCAGCAACACGCGTTTGTCACCCTGTGCAATGGCTGGCAAAAACTTTTGCACCATGACACTGGTATGGCCATTGCGGTTGAGCGTCTCCACGATGGCCCCAAGGTTAAGTCCATCGGCTTTGACCCGAAAAATGCCCATGCCACCCATGCCATCCAAGGGCTTGAGAATGATGTCTTGGTGTCGCGCATGAAATTCGCGAATGGCTTGCGGGTTGCGCGTGACCAGCGTGGGGCTGACAAATTCAGCAAACGACATCAGCGCCAGTTTTTCGGGATGCTCGCGCAAAGCGTGTGGTTGGTTAAACACCTTGGCACCCTCATGCTCAGCCTGGCTGAGCAAATGCGTGGCATAAAAATACTCGCTGTCAAAAGGTGGGTCCTTGCGCATCAGCACAGCATTCATCTCCATCAAAGAGCGGGTTGCCTTTTCTTCAACGGTAAACCACTCCAGCGCATGCCCCGTGAGCGAAATACGTTGCATAAGGGCACTGACACGGGAACCACTCTGCCAAGACAGGTCGCTGGTGTGGCAAGCCCACACCCGATGACCACGCTTTAGCGCTTCCCGCATCATGGTGAAAGTGCTGTCTTTTTCAATATGAAATGAAGACAACGGGTCACAAACAAACAATAAATTCATGGCGCAAGGTTAACAGCGAACAACCAACCAGCAGGATGCAAGTCAAATCTCTATTTTGCTGCCCAACTCCACCACCGAGTTGCTGGGCAAATTCAAAAAGTCTGCCGCCGCGCTGGCATTGAGGTACATCTGGGCAAACAATTTCTCACGCCATTGAGACATGCCGCCGCCAACGGTCGGCACGATACTGTCACGAGACAAGAAATAACTGGTGGTCATGGGTTGAATATCCCCAAGTTGACCACGCAGCAAAGACAAGGCAAAGGGCACGTCAGGATCGTCTTTGAATCCGTAATGCACCCGGACCTGCCAACAATTACCACCCAAGTCGTTGACTTCAACGCGTTTGTCTTCGGTTATCCAAGGAATTTCATGGTTACGTACGGTGACGAACAAGTTTTGAGCATGCAGCACTTTGTTGTGCTTGAGGTTGTGCAACATGGCGTTGGGAACAATGCCGTCTTCTGACGTGAGAAACACTGCTGTGCCCTCGACCCGAGTGGGCGGTGCAATGAACAATGCCTCTAAAAAGGAAGACAAGTTCATGGCCTCGTCACGGGTTTTGTGGTGCAGCAATGAACGGCCATCGCGCCAAGTCAACATCAACAACAAAATCATTCCCCCAATGAACAAGGGAAACCAACCGCCGTCAGCCAACTTGAGCATGTTGGAACTCCAAAACGCCAAGTCCACAACAAAAAACATGGATGTGGCGGCTATGCACAACCAGAGCGGGTATTTCCATGCATAGCGAATGACAAAAAATGTCAGCACGGTGGTGATCAACATGTCGGTACACACCGCGATGCCGTAAGCCGCCGCCAAATTGCTGGAGGTTTTGAACATCACCACGGCCAACACGATCACCACAAACAGTCCCCAGTTCACCAACGGCATGTAAATTTGGCCCGTGTCTTTTTCACTGGTGTGAAGAATTTGCAAGCGCGGCAAATAGCCCAATTGAATCACTTGCTTGGTGACACTGAACGCGCCGGTGATCAAAGCTTGCGAAGCGATCACCGTGGCGGCAGTGGCCAACCCGACCAAAGGAATCAAGGCCCAGTCCGGTGCCAAGTTGAAGAAAGGGTTTTTGACCGCTTCGGGTTCAGCAAGCAACAAAGCACCTTGTCCGAAATAATTCAAGGTCAAGCACGGCATGACAATCGAAAACCAGGCCAATCGAATCGGTTTTTTGCCGAAATGACCCATGTCTGCATACAGTGCTTCGCCACCGGTCACACACAGCACCACAGCGCCCAAAATAATGAATGCAGTGAATGGCTGTTGCCAAACAAACATGGCAGCGAAGTGCGGACTGACGGCCCACAAAATTTCTGGGTGGTCAACAATATGAACCAGACCCAGCAAGGCTATCGCGATGAACCATACCAATGTGATCGGACCAAAAAATTTGCCAATGCCGCCCGTGCCGCGTTTTTGCACCGCAAACAAACACAGCAATATCAACAGCGTGAGCGGAATGACCCATCGTTTAAAGGCCGGCGACACCACCTCCAAGCCCTCAACCGCCGACAACACTGAAATGGCGGGAGTGATGACGCCGTCACCATAAAACAAGCAGGTGCCAAAAATGCCCACCACCAGCAAAATGCGGCGCAATTTCGGTTTGTCTCTGACCGAAGAAGATGCCAGCGCCAGCATGGCTACCAAACCACCTTCGCCATTGTTATCGGCACGCAGAACCAAAGTCACATATTTGAGGGAAACGATGAAAGTCAGGGTCCAAAAAAACAAAGAAAGCACGCCGTACACATTGTCTGGCGTGAATGCGACGTGGCCTGAACCAAATACCTCTTTGATGGAATACAGGACGCTGGTTCCAATATCCCCATACACCACACCTATGGCACCCAATGTCAAACCTGCCAAAGACGATTGCGTGTGCCCGGGGTTTTGTGTTTCGCTCATAAAACAAAGGGCGGCCAAACGCCACCCTGTCGACATCAAGAATGCGAAGAGTGTAACGATTCCGCCAGCTGGGACATGAACTGTTTTTTAATCGTAAACCTCAGCATCCGGATCGGTGGCTTCCAGCTCGTAACTGGCCGCGAGCATGGCCAAACGGGCGATCACGCCGTACATGTAAAAGCGATTGGGGGCGCTGGCCCCGGGTTTCATGCCGGGTTGGGGCGTGTGGGCGCTTTGCTCGAACGCCAGCGGCACAAAACTGGCGCCAGGCGCGTTGAGGTTTTCATCGATGCCTCGCTCGGCATGCACGCGGTAAAAACCGCCGACCACATAACGGTCCATCATGTAGACCACTGGCTCGGCCACCGCGTCGTTGATGCGCTCGTTGGTTTGGACACCCTCTTGGATGATGACCTCACTGACTTCCTGCCCGTCCTTGACCACGCTCATTTTGTTGCGGGTCTTGCGGTTGAGAACCTCCAGGTCCTTGACATCGCGCACCGTCATGATGCCCATGCCGTAGGTACCGTTGTCTGCTTTGACAATCACAAAAGGCTTTTCGTGAATGCCGAATTCTTTGTACTTGCGGCGAATTTTGGTAAGCAATGCGTCCACGTTGGTGGTGAGACATTCCATGCCCTCACCATCAGCGAAATTGACTTCGCCGCACTGGGCAAACATGGGATTGATCAACCAAGGGTCAATGCCGATGAGTTTGCCAAACCGCTTGGTCACCTCCTCGTAATTGGCGAAATGGGTGCTTTTGCGACGCACACACCAACCGGCGTGCAGTGGTGGCAACAAATACTGCTCGTGCAGTTCTTCCAAAATGCCAGGGATACCCGCACTCAAATCGTTGTTGAGCAAAATCGTGCAGGGATCAAAGTCTTTCAGCCCCAAGCGGGTAGTATTTCGAATCACCGGCTCCAGCAGCACCGAGTCGCCGTTGGGTAAGGCGATGGAGGTGTTCTCTTTGATCTCGGGATTGATCGACCCAATACGCACATTCAAACCGGCCATGTTGAAGATACGGGCCAGTTGCGACACGTTGCTCAAATAAAACGTGTTGCGGGTGTGGTTCTCAGGGATTAACAACAGGTTGCGCGCTTCAGGGCAAATTTTTTCAATCGCCGCCATCGCCGCTTGCACCGCCAACGGCAACATTTCAGGGGTGAGGTTGTTCCATCCGCCCGGGTACAAATTCGTGTCGACAGGAGCCAGTTTGAAGCCGGCATTGCGAATATCTACCGATGAATAAAACGGGGGCGTGTGCTCCATCCATTCCATGCGAAACCAACGCTCAATGGCCGGCATGGAATCGATGATACGTTGCTCGAGTTCGTTGATGGGACCGGTCAAGGCGGTGATGAGATGGGGAACCATGTGTGTGTCAAGTTTTGTTTGATTGCTGAATGTGGGGGCATTTTGACAGTTTCAAGCCAAGGGTCTGTGACAGGCTTACGAAATAAGTCATTTGAAGTTGATTCTGATTCAGCAAGTTCTCTATACGCTTGAGTTCATGGACTTTTCTTTCTCCAAACCCGACTTCAAATCGGGCCTGCGTGCAACTGGCTCAATGATGACGGGAAATGCTTGTGTGGCGTTTCTGATTCTGGGAAAAAGAAATTGGGAGAACTTGGTTTTGTTGATGGTGATTGGGCTGTCTCTTATACTTTTGACCACTGTGAGCATCACTTTTTCTAAGGATTCGCCTCATGACTGAATCACAACTCATCGTTTTATTTTTTGGCATCCTGATGTGCGCCATGGCTTTAGCAGCTTCCTACTTTGAAGCCAAAGAAAAAAGCAAAGCTGAGTCTGAAAAGACAGATCAATAAATCAGCTTGCTGTCGTTACCAAGATAACCGCCCCATCGCGCGGGCAATCCTCTCGAAATCATCTTTGCCAATCTTTAATTGACCAAACCGAAAAACAGCGCCCCAATGGGTTTTGTCGGTAATGAAATCCAATTGCGTGATCAAGGGTCTGATGGACGTTATCTGCGTATCCACATAATTCACATCAATGCGCCATGGCACAAACCCCGGCACGCCGTCCGCCGTCATGTCGTATGCATAAACCTCACCCGTGCGGATGAACTCCAAAGCCGTGAAGGCCTGCAAGGGTGCGCCATCGGGGTAAGACTCGCGCGGCGAGTAATAAATCAAACCGTCCCCTGCCTTCATGCGTTTGAGAGGGGCTTGTTTGCCGTGATTCATCTGTGCAAAACCACCCACCACACCGCGTAGCACATGCGAGTGGCTGGCTACACCGATCCAGTCATTCATCTCCGACTCCATTTAAAGATCTTATATTTGAAGCCATGTCGTTGCATGTATGCGGACAATGACTTCGATTGCGTTGGATCAAATGTTTGGTCAGTCAATCGAGCGTCCATGATGCGATCCATTCTGAAAGTGCGGAAGTCTTAACGTGTATCGCACCAAGCCACTAAGGTCCATCCATCACCCCAAAAGAAACAGCCCAGCGGTGAATCGCAACGTTCACTCTGCAAATGCCGAGCGTCCCCATATTTGAATATAGCTTTGCGTCGTTGTTGCACAGCCTCTCGAAACAATTGCAAACGCTGGCGAATGGATTGCGGTAGCCCAAAGGGGGTTGCATACACCGCCAAACTCTGCGCTATTTGAAGTTGTACAACTTACAGCACGCTCATGACGCGAGACAAAGCAGATTCAGAGGCTTGTGCCAACGCCGGATCCAACCATTGCTGTGCTAAGCGTGTGGTCGCCACCAAGGCACTGGCCTCTTCAACCGTAAACATGAGTGGCGGTAACTCAAAACCTTTGCCCAAACGGTAGCCCACACCCGCTTCACCCTCAATCGGCACACCTTGGTATTGCAGATCAGCCACATCGCGGTACACCGTGCGCTCTGATACCTCCAGCCTTTGCGCCAGCCACTGGGCCGTGGTCAAGCGACGGCCTCGGATGAGTTGGATGATGTGGAACAGGCGGTCTGCGCGGCGCATGGCGAGGTAAGTGTTTTAAAAAATGGGATCCAATCTAGGTTCTTTAGGCGTAAGCATGCAAGCCCACCCGGTTGCCGTCGACATCCAGCATGTGCGCCATGAATCCCACGTCACCTGGCAAAGCGACTTTAGCCATCGCCACTTCTCCGCCCGAAGCAACAACTCGCTGTAGGGCCTCATCAAGTGATGCGCCTGCATTTAAATACACCAAGGTGCCGCTGGTGCCCGGTTGCAATGCGGGGTGCCCCGAAATCAAAGCACCCTTGGCTCGATGACCGTCTTCTTTAAACACCACCATTTGCATGTTGGGGCCCACAAAATTTTCACAGTGCAAAGTGGTTTGCAAAACCGCCTCATAAAACGCTTGGGCGCGCGGCATATCGCTCACGGGAATCTCAAACCAATCGATCACTTGCTTCATGTTGTCCATCCTTTGAATCTACGCAGACCATCTGCGCTCAGGAAAGGACTGTGCCTGAGGGCAACTGACAACGGGGTGTCAGTAATACAAGAACACTTAATATTTTTTAATTTATTTTTATTGAATGGTAAGTGGACTGCTACTGCGTCAGAACGGTCAATTGACTTCGGGATTCGTTAACCCCTGACTTCACCCTCACCTAACACCACAAACTTCAGCGACGTCAGCCCCTCAATGCCCACCGGGCCACGCGCGTGAAATTTGTCGGTGGAAATGCCAATTTCGGCCCCTAAACCGTATTCAAAACCATCGGCGAACCGGGTGCTTGCGTTGATCATCACGCTGGCTGAATCGACCTCGCGCACAAAGCGCTGACCGTGCACATGGTTGAGCGTGAGGATGGCATCGGTGTGGTGGCTGCTGTAGTGGTTG
>JBJTXF010000248.1:0-5137 GCA_046082145.1 Limnohabitans sp.
CCAAATGATAGAGGGCAACAAATTCAATCGGTACGTGGTTGCTGTCAATGAATACAAGGGCATCAACAAAATCCGTAAGTTTCACGACATGGGCAACAGCGGCGTTCAACAAATTGACTATGTGGTCAATTGCACCAACAACACCATGGCCATGGCCGACTTTGCGGTGCTCACCCCCCAAGGTCGCCAACCCTTGATGGCGTCAGCTGCCACGGTTGACATGCTCTCCTTTTACAAACCCGTTATTGAACATGATTTGAAAATCGCCAACAGTGTTTGTGGAAAACAGTTGGCAATGCTCAAAACCGACGTCACACCCTGAGCATACACCGGAGTACCCGCATGGAACACATCGTCAAAAGATACTGGTTAATGCTTCCAGACTTCGAGTGGAGTCATGTGCTTCTTCGCATACCACTTGCTTTGGTGTTCGTGCAGCAAGGTTTGAACAAGATGCCACTTGATTTCACCATGGCACATGGTCTGGGCATACCAGAATTGGTTTGGGTGTTTGTGACTTATGGTGAATTGCTCTCCGGGCTGGGTTTGTTGGCCGGAGGCGTTTTAAGCCTAAAACATGTTCGTGACAATGTTTTGATGGCTTTCATCGGCGATGCATTGACCCGGTTCAGCGGTATTGTGATGTGTTGCATCGTCACAGGTGTTTTTTGGACAGTGATCAAACCTCACAGCTTTGCTGAAGTTGACATGTTTCACTTGTTCTTGTGGATGGGTGGACTCTACTTTGCGTTACGAGGCAATTGGGTTGTTGCCTCCATCAACAAACAGTCTTAATTCGTGTTTCACGTTGTACCTTTTCATACCAGGGCTTTACCCAATGGGCACATGTACCTTTAGTGGCAGATAGGTTGGTTACTTATTTGACTTCAAGCGAACTTTGTTCTGATCCATGTCAATGATCATGACAAGTACATTGAAAATAGTTGATCGGCTAAAAGTTCAGATCGTTTGTAAACCGAAATTGGCTAGCTACATATACGCTTTTGGTAGTCGATACAAAGCTGATTGATTCCGACTTGATCAAGATATCTGACTCCGTACATGACAAATGGCTTTTGCCATTTCATTCCGCACAAATTGGCAGTTTGCTCAAACGGCCTTAGCAACTCATCAATGGTGAAGTGATTAGAGCCGTCATGCTGATAGACTTTTTCGGGCCCGCCGGTCGTGATTGCAACCATGAGGCTCTTTCCTGCCAAAGCTTGACCACCTCCGTAAGCCCATCCTCTTGCCAAGACTTCATCAAGCCACTCCTTCACAATGGCCGGACATGAATACCAGTAGAAGGGGAACTGTAGAACGATATTTGAATGTTTCAACAGTAAATCCCTCTCCTGCTCTCCATCAATTTTGAAATCTGGATAGGCTTCAATCAGGGTATGCCCAGTTACGTGAGATAAAGATGTTGCTGCCTCGAACAACGCCCGGCCGAAAGTGGATTCTTTGGGCGACCGATGTCCATAGATGACCAATGTTTCATTCATAGGAACAGCGTGTATGGTTTAGAAGATTTTTATAGATTGAAACCTAGTGTCAATCGATCGTTTAGCAGTTGATTAGGCCAAATCAAGGCCTCAAAAAACCAGGCCTAATCAACTTAGATTAATCAAATTAATCTTTGACGCATTCAGATTCCACTACCACCCAATTTTCAGGAAGGTACTTAGCGGTGTATTCACAAGTGCTGGTTAGCCCTTTGTATTTGCCAGTACCACCCAGCATTTTGGTCTTGCCTTTTCCACCGGAGGAAATATCACCCTGTTTTCGCTCAGATAGTGTGTAACTCATATCACCATCCTTATCAGTGATTGAGCAGTTAGAAATACTTTCAAAGGAATCACCTTTTCTTACAGCACGGATCAGGCAGTTCTGAACACTTTCACCGTTTGGGAAGCTGGAAACTTTGCTATCGAAGGTTTTATTGATACCTTTGAGCGTTCCGATGGTGATTTTGGATCCGTTCCAATCTTGTGTTTGAAAGTCTGATTTAAAAACTGTTGTGGACTTGTATGTGTTGTCAGCAAGGGCCATGCCAATCATTGAAGATGTCAAGCAAAATAGCATCAAAGATCTTGAGAGTTTCATTTTTTTGTCCTTTAATCTTGAAGAAATAAATTGAGTTGCATACTTTAAATAAACTGGTCACGTGAAAAAAGCCGTGTGCTTATTTTGAAACATTGCATTTCACTGGATTTATTCCATAGACCACTGAGTTGAGCACCTGTGATTTGTTTTCATAGGTACATTTGCCAGAAGCACCCACATATTTGCCAGTCAATCCTGTCCATTCCTGGGTGCCAGGATTGTTACCCCCGATAACATTAGCTCGCAAAAAACTCAATTTGTACTTGTCGCCATCTGAGTCTGTGACCAAGCAAGTTCCTTCGGCCCTGCTGCCTTTGCTGTCGGTGGTGGAAACTCCACCGCACTCAGCAATGAATGTACTTCCTTGCTTTTGAAAAGATACGTCCGACTTCAAAACCACCCCGGCCAGTTTGGTGGTGAAGACAGAGTTTCGTGTATCCCCAAAATCATTGGCAGTGATTTGGTAGGTTCCTCCACTGATTGATTCAACCTGGCCAGTTTCAGCATTGGCTGCCATAGCCAGTCCACAAAAAAATAAACAAAAAGCAATATTTTTCATTTTGAGTCCTTTATTGATTGAGGGGGATTCCTCAACTCCAATATAGCTGTCTTTTGTGATACTTTGGCAAGTTTCGCGATGCATTGAAAAAGGTCATTAACCAACCAGGAGACGGCCATGCAAGACATGGGTTCAACATTGATCGTGTGGGCTGCCATTTTGGGCGCCATTGCAGCAGGTTCCATGATTTTGGGCGCCATCGTGGGCATCACTACCCCAATGTCCAACGGAACGGTCGGTGCCATGGCGGGGTTTGGTGCAGGCGCTCTCATCTCTGCTTTGGCCATTGAATTGGTCGCTCCCACGGTGGAAGCCTTGGCCCACGCCGACCTTGCAGAGCGAAGCGTCGAAGTCAGCCACTTTGTCACCTTGTTGGTGGCGATGATTGGTGGCGGTCTCATCTTTTTGTTCTTGGATCAACTCCTGAGTGCGCATGGTGGTTATTTGCGCAAGGGTGCTTATGTGATTGCACAGCACACCAAGAACAAGCACAAACGGCAAGCCGATTTGATGCAATCCATTGGCAATTCCTCGTTCTTCAACAGCATGCCGCCTGCGGTGATGCACGATCTTGTGAAATTGCTGCACCCCAAATTCCTGGTTGAAGACGAGACACTGTTCAGTATCGGCGACGCCTCCAATGAACTGTTTATCGTGCGATCTGGGTTTGTGCGTTTGTCCCACAGCGATGGCACGGGCCACAGCGCTGAGCGGGGCGATTTGATTGGCGAAGTGTCTTTCCTGGCCAATCAGCCTCACAGCACCACGGCAGTGGCTGAGCATGGACCTGTCGAGTTGTTGGTCTTGCACAAGTCGCCATTCGACAGCTTCTCTCGGACGCATCCTGAATTTGCAGCTTCGGTGCGCGAAATGGCCAGCCAACGCATTTCAGAAAACAAACGGCAAGTGAATGAAGCCACGCTGGCCAAACAAGAATGGGCCGATTTGGCGATACAGGCCTTGCGCAGCAATGGCACTGAAATACCCACGGCCAACGACCTCAGCAGCATGAAAGAAGATCACAACAACGCTGGCATGGCCATCTGGCTGGGCAATTTGTTGGACGTGATCCCTGAAAGTTTTGTGATTGGCACCGTCATGTTGTCCATCGTGGCCACCAAGGCGGCAACCGGCATGGCGCTGAGCTTCTTCGATGTGATGCCGCTGACCTTGGTGGGGGCTTTGTTTTTGTCCAATTTCCCGGAGGCCTTGTCCGCCAGTGTCAATATGAAACAGCAAGGTTTTTCAACCAGCAAAATCATTTTGTTGTGGGCGGTATTGACGGTGATTTGCGCCGTGGGTGCCGCCTTTGGCGCTCATGTGGGCGAATCCATTCCGCACAGCGCCATGATTGTGGTGGAAGGCATTGCCGCAGGCGCTATGCTCACCATGATTGGCTCGGCGATGTTGCCTGAAGCCGCACACTTGTCCACGCCCAACATGGCAGGCTTTTCCACTTTGATTGGATTTGTCTGCGCTCTGGGCTTCAAATTATTGGAATAACAATGGCATGTCATGGCTGGCCAAACTGGATGTGGATTACCGCGTTGAAGATCACCGTTGTGTCGCCCGCCATCAGCATGAGGGACCGCTGCGGATTCTGAAAAGCCTCTACCCCGAAGGGGGCTCGATGTGCCACAAAATCTTGGTGAACCCGCCCAGTGGTTTCGTTGGTGGCGACGAATTGCACATTCGCTTGAACCTGCAATCCCAATCCTACGCATTGATCACCACGCCCGGTGCCACTCGGTTTTATGGCTCCAATAGCCTGACCGCCTCACAGCATGTGCATGCAACTTTGGCTGACCAGGCGCGCTTGGAGTGGCTGCCCCTTGAGGCCATGGCCTGCAGTGCTTGTCAAGCCCAAAACCAGGTGGTGTTCAAGTTGGCACCAAACAGCCAATTGATGGCCTGGGACATCACTGCGCTGGGATTGCCTCATGCCCAGCCAGCGTTTTGAGCAAGTGAATTGCTGTGCCCTTGTTGGCCAGTGTTGTGAGAAACGTTCTACGTCCGCTGTGGCTGCTAGCGCCTTCAAGTCCAGCGCCCTCATAAAGCAGGGCGAATCCGCGTTGTCCAGATTCGTCGAGCCACTTCTCACCGTTACGGCCAGAAAATCAACATGGTGAGGTCGTCTCGCCTGATCTGTGTATCCTGCCACTGATCGAAATCTTCTTTCAGGATTCGGCTGATCTCAGTAACGGACTTCTTTGCATTTGATGAAACAAGTTCCAAGAGTCGTTTGTTACCGTAGGATCTGATCGCCCCGGGCAACCCACCGGATCAATTAGCGTCAATGGGGCCCACAAACGTTTGAAGAGACGGCGACGGGTTGGTCAAACACTTTCGGGCACAATTTTTTTCGACCACCGAGGCCGGGCCCGAGCAGGAATTGGACAAGCAATGGCTCATGCAAAATTTAAATGCCGGGTCGGCATCATCGGCTGGCTGAGCCGACATGGGAAGTGTGAC
>JBJTXF010000249.1:0-3195 GCA_046082145.1 Limnohabitans sp.
GGCTGAACTGCCGGCCGCGCGACTCCTGCAGGGCGCGCAGCGCTTCGCCACGCAGGCGATGAATATGCATTCCCCATTGCGACCCATCGCCCAGCAATTCTGTAAAACGTGGCGTGTCCTGCGGTGTTGAAATCACCAACACCTCGCGAATACCACTCAACATCAACGTGCTTAGCGGGTAGTACACCAAAGGTTTGTCATAGACCGGCATCAATTGCTTACTGACCGCCAGCGTGAGCGGATACAGCCGGGTACCGGAACCCCCAGCGAGCAAAATACCTTTTCTTTGAACAGCAGTCATGTCACATCCTGGTGCTTGTATGAACGAGGGACTTCACATGGTGACCAGGCGTTGTTGGCAAAGCTGTGCCACCACTTGATCCACCCCTGTTTGCCAGTCGGGCCAATCGCATTGCAAACAGTACGCCAGCAAACTGCTGTCGAGCAAGCCATACGCCGGTCGTTGCGCAGGTAACAGGTATTGTGCAGTGGTAATTGGAAGCACCTGATCGGCAGCGGCCTTGAGCGGCCACCCGTGTTTGGCGGCTTGCACCAAGACATGTCGGGCATAGCCATGCCAAGTAGTTTGACCGCCGGGCGTGGCATGAAACAAACCGTTCAAGCCCTCGCGCTCAGCCAAAGGCATGGCAAGAAGCGCGAGTTGTGCCAGCCAGGTTGCAGCGGTTGGCACGCCTGTCTGATCTGCGACCACATTCAGCTGGTCTCGCTCGGTTGCCAATCGCAACATGGTTTTTAAAAAATTTTGACCGTGCGCGGCCACTACCCAAGAACTGCGAAATATCAGGTGCCGTGCGCCGCTGGCTTGAACAGCCGCGTCACCATCGCGTTTGCTCTGTCCATACACCGACAAAGGATCGGTGGCATCGGTTTCCAGATAGGGTCGGGTTGAACGGCCATTGAACACATAGTCGCTAGAGAAATGTATCAATGCCGCGCCACTGGCCTTGGCGTGTTCAGCAAGCATGGCCGGCAGTTGGGCGTTTACCAGATGCGCTTGTTCGCGCTCGGTTTGCGCCTTGTCTACCGCGGTATACGCTGCGGCATTGAGAATCCAGCGCGGCTTGAGTTGGGCCAGGCGCCGTTTAAGCTCAGTCAAATGGCTCAGATCCAGATCAGCGCGGGTCCAAGCAACCACGGGATAACCGGCTTGTTCAAGTGCATGCTTCAGTGCGTGGCCCAATTGGCCTGCTGCGCCGAGCAACAGCACCGGTTCAGCCGCCATAGTGCAAATCCACCCATTGGCGATAGGCGCCGCTGGTGACGCCGCTGACCCAATCGGCATGGTTCAAATACCACTGCACCGTTTTGCGCAAACCGCTTTCAAAGGATTCAACCGGTTGCCAACCTAAGCTGTTGTGAATTTTCCCGGCGTCGATGGCGTAGCGTCTGTCGTGCCCCGCACGGTCTTTCACATAGGTGATCTGCAACGCATACGACTGACCGTCGGCCCGGGGTTGCAATTCGTCAAGCAAAGTGCAGAGCGTTTTCACCACTTCAATGTTCGGCTTTTCGTTCCAGCCTCCGATGTTGTAGGTTTCGCCTGGGGTTCCCGCTTGCAACACCCGCTCAATTGCGCGGCAATGGTCCTCGACATACAACCAGTCACGTACTTGCATACCATCGCCATAGACAGGCAAGGGTTTGCCTGATAGCGCATGGTGAATCACCAGGGGAATGAGTTTTTCAGGGAAATGGTATGGGCCATAGTTATTGCTGCAATTCGTGGTGAGCACGGGCAAGCCATAGGTATGGTGCCAGGCGCGCACCAAATGGTCTGAGGCGGCTTTGCTGGCCGCATAAGGACTGTTGGGCTCATAGGGGTGGGTTTCTGTGAAGGCAGGCGCATTTGGCGTCAAACTACCGTACACCTCATCGGTACTCACATGCAAAAAGCGAAAAAGCGGTTGCTGGTCTGCGGGCAACGTTGACCAATAAGCGTGTACAGATTCGAGCAACTGGCAAGTGCCCACGACATTGGTTTGAATGAAATCAAGCGGCCCGTGGATAGAGCGATCGACATGCGACTCCGCCGCGAAATGCAACACCGCTCGAGGTTGGTGCTGCTGCAAGAGTGGGGTGACCAAGGCTGTATCAGCAATGTCGCCCTGTACAAACACATGGCGTTGGTCTTGGGCCAGCGATTGCAAATTGCCCAAGTTCCCAGCGTAGGTGAGCTTGTCTAAATTGACCAGCGTCTCTTCATGCTTGGACAACCAGTGGTGGACAAAATTACTGCCTATGAATCCCGCTCCACCGGTCACCAGCAAGGTCATACAGGCAGGCTTTCCTCAGTGATGCCCAAGACCGTGGAACGCACCATTTCGCGCAGTATTTTTTTCTCGGGAAAACTCAATGGGCGGTCTAGGGCGCGTCTTACGCGCAGCAGCATATGTCGATCTACCTCTTGAGGAATGCCGTGGCTGCCACGCAATTCGTCGCGCAAGTCTTCGCGCAAATCTTCGGGCTCGTCATCCCACCACTGGCTGACAACTTCCAGCAATTTGGTGCGCACCACTTCAGGGTCTTGGGGTGCAGCTGCAGCGGCAGGCGGGCGCGGTGCCGCAGTGAGTTCTCGGGCAGCTTGAGGTAACAACAACACGCGCCGATCGGCTTGCGCGAGCAGACGACACCAAGCAGGGTCTTCGTTCACCAACTGGTCCATGTGACGCGCTGATTCATCTGCCAAAACATACACACTGAGACCATGTAATTGGGCATCATCTATGACGGCCGTCAAGCGGTCGTCGTCGCTGGCCACCAGCAAATGGTCACAGGCATGGTGCTGCGCCAAGCGCGCAATGTCTGAAGACATGGCTTGAAACACCACATCTCCGGGCTCACCGCCGGTGGCATCCAAATGGCGAACAATTTGGTCATGGGGAAACTGGGTGTCGGGATTATCGGTATACCAATAGATACGTTGGATATCCAAGGCCAAGCCTGCTCCTTTGAGCGCTTGTGCCAAAGAAGGGATCAATGCCATGCGGTTGTAGGTTTCCGGTTCGCTCGCTGCATCGGTGGACTGGCGTAACAGCCAAGCCATGTAATTGCTGTCTATCAATGCCATGCAGCGCCCAGAGCGTGCAGGTGCGTGTTCTTTGCGATGGTGGGTGGGACGTGGCTCGTTCTTCATGGAGTGTTACCTGTTGCTGAAATAGCTAATGAGAAAAAGTG
>JBJTXF010000250.1:0-3071 GCA_046082145.1 Limnohabitans sp.
AATTTCCAATGAATGGGTGGTGGTTTTGGATTCTGGCGCGTCATACACCGTTTCAATTTGGTAAGTCCATTGCTTGCCAGCAGCCAATGGAAAAAGCGGATTGTCATGGGCTGGTTGGTCGCAAGCAGACAAGCAGAGCAAGGCAAATGCACCTATAAAAAAAATGCGCAGACTCATTTTTCAGGCACCTGTGGCGTAGGCAAATCCATGATTTTGACCTCTTGCTCGTCACTGCCCGGGTTGAGCCAACTGACTGATTTGCCAGAACCCGGTTTGACCTCAGCGGTACCCATTTGTGGTACGCCTTCACGGCCTTTGCGCATGCCATCAGAAATTTGCTCATGCAATGAGCGTGTATAAGGCAAACGATAGGCGCGGGGTTGCAAAAAGCTTTTGCCTTCCTCAATCGGAGTCACCCACATGTACAAAGCGCCTGGAAACTTGCCACGCGGCTCGTCGATCAGCGCGGCGAGCATCACAAAACGCTCTGGCAAAGCATCTGTGCTGGGGATGCCAAGCATGCTGTGAACAGCTGAATAACCATAGAAATAAAAACCGCTGACTGCGACAGCCAGCAGACCTTTGAGCCACCGGGGCCAGCGCGAGTAAACCAGGGCTAACGCAAGCAGTAATGCGACGAGTGCAAACACAATGATGAGGGTCAGCGTCATGTTAAAAAGACTTCACTAAAGTTTTTGGAATGGTGTTGACATTGTCAACGCTACCATCGGGGGTCACGGTAAATCGCGCCAAAGTGATCTCTTTGCCGCGCCCCTCCAAAGTGGCTTGGCCGTAAAAAACAACCTCTGCTTTGGGATTGACTTTGATGATAGAGATGTTGACCTCTACAGGTTGACCTGCACGCGGGTCGCTGCTGTCTATGTCTTTGGTTTCGTAATAGTGGGCATTTGCAACATACTCACCGGGCACGATGCTGCGAATCGTGACGACTTCTTGGCGCAAGGGATTGATGACTTTACGACCATTGACCATGATGGTGTTGTTGGAGGTGCCACGGTCATCACGGTCCAAATACATCAAATCCACTTCGCGGTTGCGAAACCAAGCGCTTTCGCCCGATGGACTTTGCACCCACAAATCCAAATCGTTTGGGTCCATGTCTGGCCATGAAAGCGTGATGATGAACTCTGCTTTGGCCGGAATGTCACCTGTTTTGGTGGCCTTGGGATTCATGGCCAACAATGCAATGATGAAACAAAACACAAAGGCGATCAGCATGTTGAACAACATGTCATAAAAAGGATCGACCTCTGGTTCTCGGGAAAAACGATTTTTTCGCATGCGGTTTCCGGCGCATTAGCGACCGATGCTCATTCCATGCCGCTGGGCTTGTGCCAGCAATTGATCGGCAAAACGGTCCATTCGTGTCAGCTGCAATCCGAGCAATATATTGCCCACCAAGCCGACCATGGTGGTGAGCAATGCCACGCCCAAGCCAGTGGTCAGGTTGCGCAACAAATCTTGTGCCTGCGTCGGGTCAAAGTTTTGGATTTGACCGATTTGCATAGCGAGTACGGAAAAGCCGATGACTTTACCCAGTAAACCCAGCTTGAGTTGCACACCGTTGACCCACCAAGCAGTGGTGTGCGGTCCGTGGGTTTTTTCCATGAGTAAATCCAGGGGGGTGCCGCTGTCTTGTGGATTGGCTGCCAAGGCAGTCCAGTATTCTCCCGCCCAACCTTGGGCTTGTAACAATCCTCGAGAGCCATGAGAAGCAGCGCGATCGAGTAAATCTCTTTGGTGAGCAAGTTCCTTGGAACGTTTGCCGCACCATAAGGTTGCAACCGCGAATATCACAATGATGACCAAGGTGATGCCGGTGGGGTCGGAGCTGATCAGCAAATGCCACACGCCTTTGATGCCCAATAGCCATGTAGAAAAAATAAATAAGCCAACCAGAATCAACCATTCAAACCATAACGGCTCTACTTCCCAATGAGGGTTGTTGGCTTTTAGGCGTGTAAAAAAAGATTTCAAATGCTTTCACCTATTGCTGATATTTTGAAATAGCCGCTGAAGGACGCAACGAACAGGCGGCGGCAAAAGGGCGGGAAGATAATAACCGAGTGCGTTGTTGTGTCTATTCCTGGAACCAATCAGGGTTGCTGACCTACTTTAAGATGCAAATTATCTGGAGTGATCTTTTACTAAAGGATGTGATGTGATGAAAAAGTTGCATTTCCCAATCGTTGTGCTTGGGTTTTTAAGCGCCGTGGGTTCCACCACTTGGGCCCAGTCACGTGCTTATGTCGCGAATGAGGGAAGTGGAACGGTGTCTGTCATTGACACGGTTACCGATACCGTGGTGTCCACCATAGACACAGGCGGCAAGCCGCGCGGTTTGACCTTGTGCAAGGGCAGTCAAAAACTTTTTGTGACTGAACAAAACTCAGCTCAGTTGTGGATGATTGATACGCTCAAAGGAGAAATTGAGCAACGTGTTCAATTGGGTGAATCACCTGAGGCAGTCTACTGCTCGCCAGATGGCAAATGGTTGGGCGTGGCCAACGAGGGAAGCAACAGCATCAGTTTCATAGACGTGAAGTCCATGAAACTCAAATTCTCCATTCCGGTGAGTGGCAAAAATCCTGAACATGGCGTCTTCAGTCCAGATGGCAAGTACATGCTGGTATCGGCCGAAGAAGCTGATCAAGTCGATTTGCTTGATCTTCGCAAGCGCCGCCAAATCGGTTCCATCAAAGTGGGTGAACGGCCCCGTGGCATTGCGTTCACGCCAGACGGCAAGCGTGCATTTGTAGCGGTTGAAAGCGGCAGCATGTTGGTGGCGATAGATGTCGTCAAACGCGAAGTGGTTGGCAAGCAAGCGGTGGGCAAACGCACCGCTGGTGTGATCGTGTCACCCGATGGTGCATTCGTGTTTGCCAGCAACGGGGGTGATGCCAACGTGTCATTGGTGGATGCCAAAAGTTTTGAACTGATAGAAAACATTCCGATTGGCCAACGTCCCTGGAACATGGGCTTTAGCGCAGATGGCAGCAAGTTGTATGTGGCAGCGGGGCGCAGTAGCGCCGTCAGTGTGATCGATGTGG
>JBJTXF010000251.1:0-2102 GCA_046082145.1 Limnohabitans sp.
AGAAACTGACCGTTGAGGAGGCTTACCTCCTCGCCCGTTGGATCGCACGGGTACCTGAGCTAGCGGCTAAGCCTAGAAGCCGCGGGGATAAGCAGGACCCGTGAAAGGCTAAGTGAGAGATAATTTCTTATGAAGGAGAATTATAGGCTTTTGTCCGTCACTTCCGTAAGGGGTGTGATTAGATCTACACAAGCTGGGAAAAGCGTGGATATGAAGACCCATCAAACGCAGTACAAAAGTTTGTCCGCTAAGGCGGTAAGGGTTTTGGGCAACGACACGATACCTAACAATTGGGCCTCTTCGACTGCCAAATGAAGGAAAACGAAAGCTTACCGCTAAGTTGGCTTGCCATCCCATAGTCGCCTTTATTCAAACAGCTTGAATCCTACCGCGGCAACAAACCCCACCAACGTTGAAAAACCCGCCATGTTCGGGCTGGACAAATGGGCTGCTTCGGGAAGCATGGCCGACCCAATCATGGTCAGCATGGCACCTGCTGCAATGCCCTCGACCACGATCATGGCCGAGTGTGGAATGGATTCGCCTACATAAGCCCCAAACGCCGCACCCACTGCGCAAATGATGGTCAGGGTCAACCACAAGAAGATGATTTTGCTGGTCGAGAAACCTTGCTGCTTCATGTTGACGCTGGCTGACAAGGCTTCAGGAAAGTTGGATAAAAACAATGCACCGACAAGCGTCAAGGGCATGACATCCCAAAAGCTCAGAGACACGCTTGCGGCTGATTTGGCGGCCACCAATGACAGCATGACGGTACCGATCACAAAACTTTCAGGAATCACGTCGAGCAAATTGCCCAGCCAAATCGCCATGCCAGCATTGTTATGTTCTTCTTTCATGGTGTTCATGTCGCTGGCAGTGGGCATTTCGGTGCCACCGTTGCGCAACGCATCGATGGCCATGTTCGCCCACTGTTGCTTGGCTATGGCCGATTGGTCCACGTGCCGCTTGTTTTCCAAAATGCGTTCTGAGGCGAGTTCACGAACGGTGGCCGCAAACTCAGGATGCAGACGGATGAATTGCTCGTATTGCGCTTGGTGCAGTACCAGCAATTCAACAGGCCCATGCTCAGCCACAGCCGATGTACTATGCGCTTGATGTGCCAAAAAAGAGACTTCACCGATCAAATCGCCGCGCTCGGCCACCCGTGAATTGCCATCGGTGTGGGTGAGCGTCAAACTGCCTGAACGAACAATGTACAACTCGTGAGATTCATCGCCCGCACTGAACAAGGATTCACCTTGCACGATGAATTTTGGGTGAAGCATTTTCAGCAACTCTTGCATCAATTCCGGGGTCATGCTGCTGAAAAAGGAAGAGTTGCCAATTGATTGCATCAACTCGGCTTGCCGTTTGGTTTTGTTTTTGGCGTGTTGCGCAATCACATAAGCGCCTTTGCGCAAATAACCACCGTGGCTGCTGAGCATTTGATCCAGCACGATAAAGATGACACCTCCGCCGATCATGGCCATCAACAACGTGATGAAGTGGTGTATTTCAGAGCTGCGATCGGCCAGATCGGCATGTGCCAAAGCCTCAACCGTCGGTGACACCAATTCAATAGCCAATGCAGAGATCAAAGCGCCCGCACCAAACCCGCACATGGCGCCAACCGTGGCACTGCTCATGGGGGTGGCGATACCAACCAACGCGCCCAACACCATTGAACCTGCTGCGATCGCACCCAATATGGCGGCCCATATCAGCAAAGTATTTCCAATGTCAGTCATGGCAACTCCTGTGAGGATGAATTAATCTAGTCTAAATGTCTGACAAGGCGTAACACTGTGCATGTTTGTCCGTGCACAACGGCAATATTTCATTGTTGAGTTTTTTCTTTTTCAGTTCGCACTTGCGCAGCGATGGCATCTACTTGTTCTTCTGACATACCAAACTTGGCTTGAATTGCACGCAAATGCGCCTCTTCTTCTTCGGCGACTACGCCATCAGCCCTCCACGATCTGTTGCCCCATCAGGGCCGTCAGTTCGTGAAGCCGCTTGATCCGCTGCTAAAAAAAGGAACGAGATCAATAAAATTAGGCACCGCATGACGTGGTCTTTAAGTCTGCCCATATGACGTC
>JBJTXF010000252.1:0-2246 GCA_046082145.1 Limnohabitans sp.
AATGCGAGCGCAACTCTTGGCGCGTATCACTTCTGCCAAATCCGTCTGTTCCAAGAGTGATGTAGCGGCGGCTATGCGGCAGATAGGCGCGAACACTCTCAGGCACCGCTCGTACATAGTCTGTTGCTGCGATCACCGGCCCTTGGTGTTTGCTAAGCAAATGGGTGATAAAGGCTTTTGGTGTTTTTTCGCCGGCCATGGTAGCCTTTTCTGCCCTCAAACCGTCCCTGGCGAGCTCACTCCAACTGGTGATGCTGAACACCTCAGCTGCCACACCTTGCTCAGCAAGCATGGCCGCCGCTACATGACTTCGCAAAGAATAGCGCCGGATCCCATCAGACTCACTTTCGGAGCATGAGATCCTAAGCTTGTGGGTGCTGCTGCGAACAAGTAACCGCCTTTGATCAACTGTTCGTGTAACGATTCGGGTACATCGGGTTGGGCATAGTTTTCATTCATCAGCGTGACGTAACAAAACACATCCTTTTGCTCGGTCAACATTTCACGCATGCCATGGTCAACGATGACTGCCATTTCGCCAGCGAACGCAGGGTCATACGCTTTGCAATTCGGAATGGTTGCGGCTATCAAATGGCTGCTGCCGTCTTGGTGTTGCAAGCCCTCTCCGCCCAGTGTGGTTCTGCCTGACGTGGCACCCAGTAAGAAGCCTCTGGCGCGTTGATCAGCTGCAGCCCATATGGCGTCGCCTACCCGTTGAAATCCAAACATAGAGTAGTAAATATAAAAGGGCAACATGGCCAAACCATGCACGCTGTAACTGGTGGCAGCAGCGGTCCAACTGGCGATCGCACCGGCTTCGCTGATGCCTTCTTCCAATATTTGTCCATCCATGGCCTCGCGATAACTGAGCACGGATCCGATGTCTTCGGGCTCATACTGCTGTCCTACGCTGGAATAAATACCTACTTGTTTAAATAAGTTAGCCATGCCAAACGTGCGCGCTTCATCGGCGACGATGGGAACCACCCGAGGCCCGAGGTCAGGGTCTTTGAGCAATTGTCCGAGCATGCGAACGAACGCCATGGTGGTGGACATCTCTTTACCATCGGGTTGTAGAGCAAAGCCTGCATAGCTATTCAAGGCGGGTACAGCCAGCGATTCGCAGTCGGTATGTCGTTTAGGCAAATAGCCTCCAAGTGCATTGCGTTTGGCATGCAAATATTGCATTTCTGCACTGTCAGGAGCAGGTTTGTAAAACGCCAGTTGTGCGGCCTGTTCGTCAGTCAAGGGCAAATTGAATCGGTTACGAAATGCAAGCAAAGCAGATTCGTCTAATTTTTTCTGGCTGTGCGTGGTCATCTTGCCTTGACCCGCTTGACCCATGCCATAGCCTTTCTTGGTGTGCGCCAATATGACCGTGGGTTGGCCACGGTATGCGTTGGCAGCCGCATAGGCTGCATGGATTTTCACCAGGTCGTGGCCACCGCGTTTGAGTCTGTCAATTTGATCATCGGTCAAGCCTTGCGCAAGTTCTGCTAGTACAGGGTTTTGGCCAAAAAATGTTTCTCTGTTGAAGCGCCCATCTTTGGCGGCGAAAGTTTGCATCTGACCATCGACGGTGGTGGCAAATGCTTTGACCAATGCATGGCTGATGTCTCGTGCAAATAAGCCATCCCAATCGCTGCCCCAAATCAATTTGATGACGTTCCATCCGGCGCCAAGAAATAATTTTTCAAGCTCATCGATGATGCGACCGTTTCCGCGCACGGGGCCATCGAGCCGTTGTAAATTGCAGTTAACCACCCAAACTAAGTTATCTAAACGTTCACGCGAGGCCAGTGTGAGGGCACTCATGCTTTCGGGTTCGTCCATTTCACCATCACCAAAAACGCCCCACACTTTTCGACCCTCGCAATTGAGCAAGCCTCGGTGAGTCAAGTAGCGCATGAACCGCGCGTGGTAGATGGCGCTGATCGGACCCAGCCCCATGGAGCCTGTGGGAAATTGCCAAAAATCAGGCATCAGCCAAGGATGCGGATAGCTTGATAACCCGCGAGCCGAATGGCGCGGGGCTTTGAGTTCTTGTCTGTAGTGCGACAAATCTGCCTCCGTCAGACGTCCTTCTAAATAGGCTCTTGCATACACGCCCGGCGCACTGTGGGGTTGAAAAAATACCAGGTCTCCACGGTGCTGTGCATCGCGGGCGCGAAAAAAATGGTTGTAGCCGACCTCGAACAAATCTGCGGCGCTGGCATAACTTGCAATATGCCCACCCAATTCGCCGT
>JBJTXF010000253.1:0-4683 GCA_046082145.1 Limnohabitans sp.
ATGAAAGACATGCTGTTGGGTATAGACGCTATCGGCGCAGACACCTACAACTTCGGCGCCAAAACCATCGGTTCGGTCTTGATCAACCGGATGAAAGTGGCTGGCGCTTGAGCGTGTGATGGTTTAACGGTCCAAAACCACCATGGCATTGTCCTGCCAGTGGGCCCAGAGTTTTTGTCCGATTTCGATGTTTTCGTGGTGACGGTCGGTGTTGGTGACCCAAGCCTGAAGCATTTGTCCGTTGGACATTTTCAAGTGGTAACTGGTGTAACTGCCAAAGTAAGACAAGCTGTCGACGGCGCATTCCACATTGTTAAAGGGCAGGGAAGGGTCTTTCAGGCTTAACAAGATTTTTTCCGGCCGCAAGGCCACTGTGACCGGCATGCCTAAATGGCCATTGATGCCATGACCGACACGGAATTGGCAGACATCGCTGCTCACCACGGCATGGTCCGGTTCATCGCCGGTCAGTTCGCCGTCCATCAAATTCACATTTCCCACGAAATCAGCCACAAAGCGACAGTTGGGGTATTCATAGACTTCGCTGGGCGCGCCGACTTGCAAAAACCGGCCTTCGCTCATGACGGCGATACGGTCTGCCATGGTCATGGCTTCATCCTGATCGTGGGTAACCATCACGCAAGTCACGCCCACCTGTTTGATGATCTTGACTAACTCCACTTGGGTTTCTTCGCGTAATTTTTTGTCAAGTGCACCCAAAGGTTCGTCCAGCAACAAAAGTTGTGGACGCTTGACCAAACTGCGTGCCAGGGCGACGCGTTGTTGCTGGCCGCCAGACAGTTGGTGCGGACTGCGCTTGGCAAATTTTTGCAACTGCACCAGTTGCAGCATGTCTTCAACCCGTTGCTGAATTTCCGCTTTCGCAACACCATCGCGCTTCAAACCAAATGCCACGTTTTCCCACACGTTCAGGTGCGGAAACAGCGCGTAGGATTGAAACATCATGTTCATCGGGCGTTCATACGGGGGTAGGTCGGTGACATCTTGGCCGTCCAGCCACACGCGTCCGCTGGTGGGTGTTTCAAACCCTGAGAGCACCCTGAGCAAGGTGGACTTTCCGCAACCAGAAGAACCCAAGAGCGCAAAAATTTCACCGCGCTCAATGCCCAAACTGACATCATTGACCGCCACGGTTTCACCAAATCGCTTGGTGACATGGTCTATGCGCAAATAAACAGAGGAATCGGTCACGGTGTTGGCATAAAAAAGTGAGAAGGAAACGCAATCGGATCAATGCGCCAATCGATAGCAATTTTAGGCACGAACATAGATTCGGCTTGGCGTATGCAGGATCGGTCAGCGAAAACCGTCTTATCGGCTCAAAGCGGCCTTGACTGCCGCACTGACTTCACCCATGTCGGCTTTGCCGGCCAGTTGTGTTTTGACGGCAGCCATCACTTTGCCCATGTCAGCGGGGCCGCTGGCACCCAACTCGGCCACAATCGCAGCCACGGCTTGTTGCACTTCTTGCGCATTGAGTCGCTGTGGCAAATAGGCTTGTAAAACAGCCATTTCCGCGCTTTCGATATCCGCTAAATCTTGTCGCCCTGCGCTTTGGTAGGCGGCGACAGAGTCTTTGCGTTGCTTGATCAATTTGTCGACGATGGCGATGACCATGACATCGTCAAGTTCGACGCGTTCGTCCACTTCTTTTTGCTTCATCGCGGCTTGCAACAAGCGAATGGTGCCAAGTCGCACGCTGTCTTTGGCGCGCATGGCTGCTTTCATGTCGTCGGTGATTTGTTGTTTGAGGCTCATGGGGTCTCCTGTGCAAATGAAAAAGGCCCGCACGGGCTGGGCCGGGCGAGCCTTGTCAGGTCGGGGCCTGCAAGCAGATCAGAAGAGTTTTTTCGGCAACTGCATGCTGCGAACGCGTTTGTAGTGGCGTTTAACAGCAGCAGCTTTTTTGCGTTTGCGCTCAGCGGTGGGTTTTTCATAAAACTCGCGGGCGCGAAGGTCGGTCAGCAGACCGAGTTTTTCAATGGTGCGCTTAAAGCGACGAAGTGCGACATCAAAAGGTTCGTTTTCTTTTACACGGATGGTGGTCATTGACAACAATTTTCAAAAATGTGCACGCCCGGCATATGAAGAAGATCGGACTTCAACGCCTGCGAAGCGGTGGTACCCGACACAGGGCTGGGCTGTCGGGGGAGGCCGGAAAGTCTAACATTATAGCGGTTTGAGCCGGGCTGCCAAGGCCTGCGCGCAAGCGTGGGCGCTGGCCCAAGCCCATTGGAAGTTGTACCCGCCGAGCCAGCCGGTGATGTCTACCACTTCGCCAATGAAATACAGCCCGGGTTGCCTGGATTCCATGGTTTGCTGCGACAAATCCCGCGTGTCCACCCCGCCAGCGGTAACCTCGGCTTTGGCATAACCCTCAGTTCCCGAAGGCGTCAGGGACCAGTTTTGCAGGGAATCGGCGAGTTGGGTCAGCGCTTTGTCCGGGGTGTCGGGCAGGCTGCGTTGCCATTGCGGTTGACGGGCGGTCCAGTGCTCCGCCATGCGTGCGGGCAGCCAGGCGGACAAGGTGTTCGCCAAGTTCTTCTTGGAAGATTGTTTGGCGGTGATCAGGGCTTCGGCCAAATCCAGCCCCGGCGCAAGTTGGAGTCGAATCTCGCTCTTGGCCTGCCAATAGCTGGAAATTTGCAAAACGGCTGGCCCCGACAGACCGCGGTGGGTGAACAACAGGTCCTCATCAAAACGCGTGACTTTTTTCGCCTGGCCCGTCGATATGGACACAGGCAACGACAAGCCTGCCATGGGGACGAATGGTTGCCATTCGTCTGCAGAAAACGTCAAAGGCACCAGCGCCGGGCGGGTGTCAACCACACGGATGCCAAATTGTTTGGCGAGCCGATAGCCCAAGTCGGTGGCACCGATCTTGGGGATGGACAAGCCACCCGTGGCCACCACGACGGCTTGCGCATGGACTGCGCCTTGGCTGGTCTGCGCTTCGTAGCCGCCGTGGTTGCTGTCACTGAATTGCAGTTGTTTGAGCTCACACGGTTGCCAACGAGTGACAGAACCTCCCATGGCACCTGCATCGCACTCTCGCAAGAGCATGTCAATCAGGTCTTGGGAACTGCGGTCGCAAAACAATTGGCCTTTGTGTTTCTCGTGAAAACCGATGCCGTGTTTTTTGACCAAATGGATGAAATCTTGGGCGCTGTAACGGCTCAATGCGCTACGCGCAAAGGCTGGGTTCTCACCTAAAAAATGCGTATGCGGTGCGCGAGCGTCGATATCTTTGTTGGTGAAATTGCTGCGCCCGCCGCCTGAGATACGGATTTTTTCTGCCACTTTGGGGAAATGGTCCAACAACAGCACGCGCAAACCCATTTGCGCGGTGACACCGGCGCAGAACAAACCTGCAGCCCCTGCGCCAAGGATCAGCACATCACAGCGTGTCATGCGGACTGCAAAAAAGCTTCGATGTGCTGAGCCAATGGTTGGGGTTGGTCGTGGTGCATCATGTGACCAGCGTCTTCGATGGTGACGCTGCGCAAATCGCGAATGGATGTGAGCCGTTCGTGAAACTCAGCCAGGGTGTATTTGCCTTGCCACCATTTGTCCAAATCGTTTTGGCTGGCTTCGACATTGAGCACTGGCGCACTGATGTGTTCATACAGCGCCAGCATTTCTTCAACGCGAAACAAATACGGGTTGATGACTTTGTGTGCTGCATGGCCCAGGATTTCCCATTCGCCTTGGGCGTTTGCGCGAGACCAGTGTTGCGCCAACCATTGCGCTTTGTCCTGGCTTAGCCGAGGATTGGTTTTGATCAGGCGTTGCGCCACCGCTTCAGCGTCGGGATAGGTGCGCAAGTTCATTTCGCCAGCCCGGGCAGCCTTGACCTCATTGAGCCATTTTGCATAACGACCCGGCGCCTGAGAGGGCCGTGTGGCAGCCAATCCAAAACCCTCCAGATTGATCAGTCGGCGAATACGTTCAGGGCGGATGCCTGCATACATGCAGACCACGGTGCCGCCCATGCTGTGGCCGAGCAAATCGATCGGACCTTCGGGTTGGTAATGGTCTATCAATGCATCTAAATCGGCCAAATAATCAGGGTACCAAAACGTGTCCACCTCCCCCGCATCGGTCAAACCGTAGCCGCGCCAATCAGGCGCAATGATGTGGCGGCCCGCTTGCATAGCGTCCACCACAAATTGGAAAGATGCGCTGACATCCATCCAACCGTGCACCATGAACAACGGCAATTGACCGGGACGGGGCGTACCCCATTCGCGCACATGGTAGTTGAGCTCGCGCAAGCGAACAGAGTAGGTACGAGAGGTGTATTTGACTTGGTACATTCGGCCAATCATAAGGATCTCATCCATGTCAAACGGTCGCTTATCGGACAACCACGCACAAATGCACAGCCAGTTTCGATGGTCTGTGCCGGAACATTTCAACATCGCCCATGTCTGCTCGCGTCGTTGGGCGTCATCCGAGTCGCATGCATCCACTGCGGCGGTGATCACACACCATACAAACCCACAACTGACTGAGACACGCAGTTACGCCCAATTGCAACATGCGGCCGATGCACTGAGTCGCCTGTTGGCGAAGCATGGCGTGAAAGAAGGCGACAGGGTGGCGTTGGTGTTGCCTCAACGGTTTGAGACCGCGGTAGCGTACATGGCAGTGTGGCAGATG
>JBJTXF010000254.1:0-2304 GCA_046082145.1 Limnohabitans sp.
TTCATGGTGGTGGTGCTCGGCGGTGTTGGCCAATTGGCGGGCACGGTGTATGCCGCACTCGGTTTAGGTGTGCTCAATAAATTTTTAGAAGGCTGGACCGGTGCGGTGCTGGCCAAAATCGCGGTATTGGTGTTCATCATCATCTTCATTCAAAAACGGCCACAAGGTTTGTTTGCGATGAAGGGTCGCAGTGCGGAGGCTTGAGATGCAGCAGATCACTCTTCCATCCGCCCCCCGCTTGTTGTCACCCATGGGTTGGGTGTCGGTGTTGGGTTTGTTCTTGATCGTGGCTTTGCTGTTTCCTGTGCTCAACCTCTGGTTGCCCACAACCCATCCCATGCACATAAGCGATTTCGCCGTGTCATTGGTGGGTAAGATCATGTGCTTTGCCATGTGCGCATTGGCCATGGATTTGATTTGGGGCTACACCGGTATCCTGTCTTTGGGTCATGGTTTGTTTTTTGCACTCGGTGCTTACGCCATGGGCATGTACCTGATGCGACAAATCGGTACCGACGGCAATTACAAATCTGAGTTACCCGATTTCATGGTGTTTCTCGATTGGAAAGCTTTGCCATGGCATTGGTATTTCAGCGACAGCTTTGTGGCGACGCTGTTGCTGGTGGTGCTTGCACCGGGATTGCTGGCTTTGGTGTTCGGGTATTTTGCATTTCGATCACGCATCAAAGGCGTGTATTTCTCCATCATCACCCAAGCCATGACCTTCGCATTCATGTTGCTGTTTTTTCGCAATGAAACAGGGTTTGGTGGCAACAATGGCTTCACCGATTTCAAACGTATTTTGGATATACCGATTGCGACGCCTGCGATGCGCATGGTGTTGTTTGTGTTGACGGGATTGTGTTTGCTGGGTTTTTATTTGGCAGCGCGTTGGCTGGTGCAAAGCAAATATGGCCGTGTGTTGCAAGCCATCCGCGATGCGGAAAGTCGGGTCATGTTCTCGGGCTATTCACCCTTGCCTTACAAGCTGAGCATTTGGGTGATTTCTGCAGTCATGTGCGGTGTGGCCGGTGCTTTGTATGTGCCGCAAGTGGGCATCATCAACCCCAGTGAAATGAGCCCGGCAAATTCCATTGAAATCGCCATCTGGGCTGCCGTGGGTGGTCGAGCCACTTTGATCGGACCGGTGGTGGGAGCATTCATGGTCAACGGCGCCAAAAGTTGGCTGACCGTTGTGGCACCCGAATACTGGCTGTATGTGCTGGGCGCATTATTCATTGCGGTGACTTTGTACATGCCGCAAGGTGTGATCGGTTTGATCGGCCGAGTCAAGCGTCGCATCGGCCAACGCCAGGGAGCGTCCGCATGACACCAGAGCTGATGAACCAAGGCGCCCAGCGTCTTGAAAAACACCTGTCCAAACAAATGGTTGAGGTGAATTCGGGCGATCGCGGCGCCAGCTTTTCACGTATTCACCGTCCCGGCGAATTGGACTTGGTGCACGGTCGCATCTTGTATTTGGAAGACGTGAATGTCAGCTTTGATGGTTTCAAAGCCATCAACCATTTGTCCCTGGACATTGGCGTGGGTGAATTGCGTTGCATCATTGGGCCGAATGGTGCTGGTAAGACCACCATGATGGACATCATCACTGGCAAAACCCGTCCAGACAGCGGTCAGGTGTATTTCGGTAGCACCATCGATTTGTTGCGTCACAACGAGCCTCAAATTGCCCAAATGGGTATCGGTCGCAAATTTCAAAAACCCACGGTCTTCGAGCAATTGACCGTGTTTGAAAATTTGGAGTTGGCACTCAAAACAGCGAAAGGTATAGGCGCCTCTATGCGTTTTGTGCTCCATGGAGAACAAAAAAACAGGTTGGTTGAGGTGCTGCAAACCATCCACTTGCAAAACGATTTGATGCGTCAAGCGGGCAACTTGAGCCATGGCCAAAAGCAGTGGCTGGAGATTGGCATGTTGTTGATGCAAGACCCCAAATTGTTGTTGCTCGATGAGCCTGTGGCAGGCATGACCGACCAGGAAACCGAGCGCACCGCTGAATTGTTTTTATCCCTCAAAGGCAAGCATTCACTCATGGTGGTCGAGCATGATATGGCATTCATCCGCCAGATTGCCGATGTGGTGACGGTGTTGTGCGATGGCTCGGTGCTGGCACAAGGTTCGTTTGACGATGTACAGGCCAATGAGCGTGTCATCGAAGTGTATTTGGGGCGTTGAACCATGCTGGCAATGGAACATATTCATCAATACTACGGTGGCTCGCACATTCTTCGCGGTGTCAGTTTGACCGCCAAAGCGGGTCAAGTCACTGTGCTGCTTGGC
>JBJTXF010000255.1:0-4620 GCA_046082145.1 Limnohabitans sp.
GAACGGCTTGAAACTCGAACCGGGTTGACGCCAAGCTTGGATGACGTGGTTGAATTTGTTTTTTTCGAAATCAAATCCGCCAACCAGCGAGCGAATCGCACCATCGACCGGATCGATGGCCACAAACGCGCCTTCCACCTCGGGTAACTGGGTCAGGCCCCAGTCTCCTTTGGCATTTTTGGCTACCCGCACCACGGCACCAGCGCGTAGTTTGATGTTGGCGGCTGCTTTGTCAGACAAACCCGAGGCCACTGGCTTTAAACCGTCGCCAGTAATGTCCAATATTTCGCTGTTTTGGCGCATCACACGCACTTTTTTCGGTGTGGCTTCCAGCACCACGGCGCTGAGCAAATCGCCTTTGTCGCCCGCTTCAATCAAGGCGTCGTCAATTGCATCCTCGCGCTCACGAACGTCGATGGGTAAATCGATGAATTTTTCTGGACCTCGGTAGACCTGTCGCAATTCATAATCCATGATGCCTCGACGCAAGGCTTGGTAGGCGATTTCTTGGTCATCGGCTTTGATGGTGGTGTAAACATTCAAACCGCGTGTGTAAATTTCAGGACCGTACTGCGCAAACATGAGTTGACGCGCCATCTCGGCCACATACTCCGCATGTGTGTTGTTGGGGATGGAGATATTGCGGATTTTCAACTCTTCGGTTTTGGCAGTCTGGGCTTGTGCCTCGGTGATGAAACCGTTTTCCTCCATGCGCTCGATGATATAGAGCTGACGAGAGCGGGCCCGCTTGGGGTTATTGAATGGGTTGTAAGCAGAGGGCGCTTTGGGCAGGCCAGCGAGCATGGCGGCCTCGGCAATACTCAGCGTTTGGATGGGCTTGCCGAAATAGGTTTCGGCTGCTGCGGCAAAGCCATATGCCCGGTGCCCCAAATAAATTTGATTGAGGTAAATCTCGAAAATCTGGTCTTTGGTCAACAGGTGTTCTAGCTTATAAGTCAGTAGCAGTTCATAAATTTTTCGCGTGAAGGTTTTTTCAGAGGACAGGTACACATTGCGCGCCACCTGCATGGTGATGGTCGAGGCACCTTGGCTTTTGGCCCGACCCACATTGGCCAGACTGGCGCGTGCCAGACCGATGTAATCGACGCCGCCGTGTTTGTAAAAACGCGCATCTTCGATAGACAGCACCGCTTGTTTCACCACATCGGGTATGTCTTTGAACGGAATCAATTTACGCCGCTCTTCACCAAATTCGCCGATGATTTTGCCCTCGACAGAAAACACACGCATCGACAATTTAGGGCGGTAATCAGCCAAGTCAGAAATATCGGGTAATTGCGGATAGGCCATGACCAATGCCACAGCGACCAACAAAATCACGCTCAACCCTGCGGCTGCAGAAAAGCCCAAAAACCAACCCATAAAGCTGCCCAGCACACGCCAGAGGTGATTGGTTGGAAGCGATTTGAGATCACCGTTCGCGGTACCTTTGGCGGGAGATGGAGGTGGCATGTCAAGCGTGAGGCGCTAGGCCGCGTTAGATGAAGAAAGTGGATTGTAAAAAAAATGCCAGTCCAGCTTAACCGCTAACTTGCTATGCACTTTTAAAACCCTATGTATCTCAAAGCACCAGGATTTGTATGTTCAGCAAGCGCCATCTTCAGCCACTTGGCTTGGGTATTCTCTTTAACCAGCGCGGGTTGGCATTAGCGCAGTCACCCATGGCCAGCGATGACAAGCAAACACGTCCTGCTTGGCATTGGCAAACATTTTCCTCGCATTTCTTCGCGCCCCAGATCAGCGAGTGGCCCGAGCCCCATTGTTTGCGTTGGGCGCGCCAGCGCAGCGGTTTCATGGCGCAAACCGTGGGCATGGCCTTGCCACGCGATAAGTTGTTTCGCTTGACCTGCGGCATCAGCCCCGGCATGGGAACCCGACAACTGCAAGCACATTTGCAAGCGCAACTCGAGCCCGTTTTGCCCTGGCCGATCAACGAGACTTTGTGGGATTACCAACTTAATGTCAGCCATGATACGGCGATGCTTGCCTCCCCTCTCGCAAACCGTCCTGCATGGTTGAACGCTGCTTTACAGGCTCAACCCGCTTTGCAAGCAGAAGTGTTGGCCATGCCCAAAGCATGGGCGCAAGCTTGTGAGCATTGGTGCCGTCAAGCCGGATTGCGCTTGGTGCGGCTGGAACCCGAGTGGCAGGCCAGTATGCGATGGCAACAGTTTGTACAAAACAGCAAATCGGCGGCGTTGAAAGAGATGCCTTCAGAGGTCACAGACAAGTTGAGCGACAACGAATGGGCGGTCTTGGGTGGCTTGGCTCTGGGGGTGGTCCGACCATGAGTGGCTTCAATTTGATGCCTTGGCGCGAGCAGCGTCGCCTCAGCCGCCTACGCAGTTGGCGTTGGGGTTGGGCGATGTCGTTGGCAGGCAGCGTGGCGGTGGTATGGGGGTGGGACCAGGCTTGGAACAGTTGGTTAGCCAATCAACAAGCACGGCAAAAACTAGCCGAGCAAACCATGTCGCAATGGCAGTCTGAGCTGTCCTCGGGAAATCTGTGGCAAAACCGCGCTCGCATGGCGCAGCAAGTGCAAACGGATTGGCAGCAATGGCGTCAGCAGCAAATTCGCGCTTGGCAGTTGATGCAGCAGTGGTTGACAGTGCCAGCGCGTGGTGTGCAAATCGAACGCGTTGTCTGGCGTGATCAACAATGGCAAGTCAGTGGTTGGGCGCTGAGCGCGGGGCATTGGCAAAACTGGCAAACCGCTCTGGTAGTTGCTGGTTTTTCACCCCAGACCGATCAGTCGCAATGGGCGGAGGCGCAATGGCGCCTGGCAGACGGCATCGCCGCCAAACAACACCCGTTTCAATTGACCTTGGCCATATCTGCTTCGCCGGTCAAGCCATGACCCAAGCGCTGATAAATCGGATGCTGTCGGCTTGGCCACAATGGCGCACCCATTGGCGGGTCTGGCATGCTTGGCCGTTGGGCGCACAGGTTTTGTTGCTGTCCATATGCTCGATTTTCGGCATGCTTGTTGGGACTGCATGGGTGTCGGCTGAGGCCTGGGACAGTTGGTGGCAATCCGATGAGCGCGCACTGCAAATTGAGCAAGACATGCATACGCTTGAACTGCAATTGCAGCAGCATCGAAGCCGTATGGCCAACTTGCAAGCCCAGCCACATCCTGCTGGGTTTGGGATACCTGCCTGGCAGGCCTGGCCAGACGACATGCCCCCTGACCTCAAACAGGTGTTACGCGCATGGTTGGCTTGGGGGCGTTTGCATGGGCTGACGGTACAGGCCCACAAAATGGATGAAGCCATGGCGTCAGGTCGATGGACTGGCAGTTTGCCGCAACTGATGACTGCATGGCATGGGTTGCCCACTGCGGTACCGCGCATGGTGATCACGGGCTTTGAATGGCGAATTAAGTCAGACCCATTGCTATCGCCAGCCCGCAGCAATTCACCGATCTTGCAGTTGCAGATGCAATGGGTCGTGTTGAAAGAACGCCTTCACGCGAACGAGTCTGCAACCAAACACCTACCTAAGCCCCATGCCAGTGCTGCAAACGGGGCATCCTCTGGTGCCGAAACTGCCCGCCCCACTGTAAGGTTGTCATTGCCACCGTCTGCCTCGTACATGTACAACCCGTTTTCCATCGTGGGCTTACAAAAAGCCTTGCCTTCGATAGCGCTGTCAGGGAATGTTCTGCTGGACTGGCAGACGCGACCACTTTCTCAGTTGCGTTGGGTCGGCATGTTGGCCAATGGCCACCAACGACAGGCTTTGGTGCATGGCGACGGTCAGGTGCACACTGTTGATGTGGGAGACAGGCTTGGCCAAGACTGGGGCGTGATCACAGAGATTGGGCGTGACCATTTGCGTTTGCGTGAATGGGTGGCGGACGCTCAAGGAAAATGGGTAAGCCGCGAGCGCTGTTTTCCTGCGGGTGCGGCATCATGAAGCCATGGTACTTTCGACTGTCAGGTCATGGAGTTGCCATGTGGTTGCTATGGCAAGGGTCTGGCGTATTGGCGCAATCACTGTCATCCAACACGTTTGAACAAACTGCATTGACCTTCACAGGCGAACCCATGTCCATGCAGTTTCAGCAAATCGAATTGCGAACGGCGTTGCAACTCGTCAGTGAATTCAGTGGTGTCAACATCATCATGTCAGACAGTGTGAATGGCCAACTCACCATGCGCTTGAAGGATGTGCCTTGGGACCAAGTGCTTCACACCATTTTGCAAACGCGCGGACTGGGGCAGCGCAAAGAGGGCAATGTGATTTGGGTGGCCCCCCAAGCAGAATTGGCGGCCAGGGAAAAAGGTGCGTTGGAAACCAAGCGTGCCATCGAGGTGCTCGAACCATTGCAGACCCAAGCGTTTTCACTCAACCATGCCAAAGCCGTTGAGTTGCTGTCCCCCTTGCTCAATCCAGTGGCTGCGGCTGCGGGCGCAACGCCCGCGCGCATGCTCAGTCCCCGGGGCAGCGCCATGGCAGATGCCAGAACCAATCAATTGTTTGTCACCGACATTGAGGACCGGTTGCTGCAAGTGTCGCAGTGGATCTCGCGCGTTGATCAAGCGCAGCGGCAGGTTTTGATTGAAGCCCGAATTGTGGAAGCCCTGGACAACTTTG
>JBJTXF010000256.1:0-4180 GCA_046082145.1 Limnohabitans sp.
CGCCCAAATGACCCCTGTTGGTGTGTGGCACACCATAGACGACGAAACCAAACAGCCCAAAGGCGAAGTACGCATCACCGAAAACAACGGTGTACTCAGTGGTGTCGTTGGCCGTGCATTGAAGGAAGACCCCAAGGCCAAAACGGTGTGCGATTTGTGCACCGATGACCGCAAAGACCAAAAAATCATCGGCATGGAAATCATTCGCAACCTGACCCGAGAAGGCAAAGAAAGCGACCATGTGTGGGCGGGCAAAGGCACCATTCTTGACCCCAACAATGGCAAGGTGTACACCGTGAAAATGACACCGATTGAAGGCGGAAAACGGCTTCAAGTTCGCGGTTACATTGGGGTGTTTTACCGGACCCAATACTGGATCCGGGCGGAATAAAGCGCTCAACCCCATCCCACAGCGAGAAAAACCATGGCCTCCCTATTGCACGACCAAGAACAAGGCGTTCTCACTTTGACGCTCAACCGGGTGGATAAAAAGAATGCACTGACCGCAGACATGTACGCGGCGCTTGCGGACCATTTGAACCAGGCCCAAGCGTCGGACACTGTGCGTGTGGTTTTGCTGCAAGGCCATGAAACCGTGTTCAGTGCGGGCAACGATATCGCCGACTTTTTGCAGCAACCGCCTGCCAACACTGACTCACCGGTGTCGCGTTTTTTGCGCGGCATTGCCGTGTTTCCCAAGCCCTTGTTGGCGTCAGTGTGCGGTCCTGCCGTAGGCGTGGGCACCACCCTGTTGTTGCATTGTGATTTGGTGTATGCCGGAGACAACGCAGCGTTTTCCATGCCATTCGTCAACTTGGGTTTGTGTCCCGAAGCCGCATCCAGTTTGTTGGCCGTGAAGCTCATGGGTTACCAACGGGCTGCAGAGGCGTTGTTGATGGGCGAGCCTTTCATGGTGGAAAGCGCACTGGAAATGGGCTTGGTCAGTCGCGTATTACCGCCCGCCGAAGTCAACGCGTATGCGCAACGGCAAGCGCAAAAGATGGCCGCCAAACCGCTCAGTTCGTTAATCGAAACCAAACGCTTGATGAAGCAAGCCGGTACGGCCGCCGTGTTGTCGCAAATGGACCAAGAGGCGGCAGTGTTTGGTCGCATGCTCAAAGAACCTGCGGCGATAGAGGCGTTCAGTGCATTCATGGAAAAACGCAAACCCGTGTTTGCTTGACACCTGTGTCGGCATTTCGCCGACCAGCCATTGCCCCGATGGCCTAAAGCGTGACTTTCAAGGTGTTGTGTGCGCGATGGGACGGGGTTTGCCGTTAGCGTCAATGGCCACATATGTCACGTTGGCTTCGGTGACTTTCAAATACCTGCCTTGCATGCTAAAGCGCTCGGCGAAGACTTCGACCTTGACCGTGATCGACGTGTTGCCGATGCGAGTGACCGAACTGAAAAAGCTCAGTATGTCGCCTACCTTGACAGGCTGTTTGAAAATGAATTCGTTGACTGCGACAGTGGCGATACGGCCATTCACATAACGCGCCGGTAAAACGGCACCAGCCAAGTCCACCTGAGCCATCACCCAACCACCAAAAATATCGCCACTTTGGTTGCAATCAGCTGGCATGGGAATGACTTTGAGCACCAATTCAGCACCTTGGGGCAGGCTTTTGACGGTGTAGCGGGAATCTTTGGTATCGGTCACAGGCACAATCCAAGAAGTTGATTCACCGGTATTGTGCTTTATGCGCCCTCACGTTGCCCCTTCTCCCGCCATTCCTGTTCCCGCCCCCGCCCAGCCCTCTTCGTCTGACTGGACCACGTTAAAACGCCTGTTCCCTTATTTGTGGGAATACAAGTGGCGTGTGGTGGCAGCTCTGTCGTTCATGGTGGGCGCCAAGCTTGCCAATGTCGGGGTGCCTTTATTGCTCAAAGAATTGATCGACGCATTGACCCCGCAACCCACGGGCGCACAAATAGCGTTGGTTGTTCCCTTGGCTTTGCTGGTGGGCTACGGTTTGTTGCGCTTGTCTGTGTCGGCATTCACCGAATTGCGTGAATTGGTGTTTGCGGCAGCCACACAAGGGGCAGCTCGAAAAATTGCATTACAAACCTTCGAACATTTACACAACTTGAGTTTGCGTTTTCATTTAGAGCGGCAAACGGGTGGTATGAGCCGTGATATAGGACGCGGTGTGCGCGGTATCGAATCACTGATCGCATACTCCCTCTACAGCATCGTCCCCACACTGATTGAAGTCGTATTGGTGTTGACCATTTTGGGCATGAAGTTTGACAAGTGGTACGCCATCATCACTTTGTTGGCGTTGGTCTTGTACATATTTTTCACCGTCACAGTGACCGAGTGGCGCACAAAATTTCGCAAACAAGTCAATGAGTTTGATTCGGGTGCACATACACGGGCCATCGATTCATTGTTGAACTACGAAACCGTGAAATATTTTGGCAACGAAGCCTTTGAAGCAGCGCGCTATGACGAAAGCCTGAACAAACTCAGACAAGCGCGCATCAAGGCACAAAACTCGCTAAGCGCTCTGAACATCGGTCAGCAACTCATCATTGCGGTGGCCTTGGTAGCGATGCTGTGGCGGGCCACCGAAGGCGTGGTGCAAGGGCACATGAGCTTGGGTGATTTGGTGATGATCAACGCCTTCATGATTCAACTCTACATACCGTTGAATTTTTTAGGTGTGATTTACCGTGAGATCAAACAAAGCCTGACCGATTTGGAGCGCATGTTTGGTTTGTTGGAGAAAAACCGTGAAGTGGCCGATTTGCCAACGGCCCAACCTCTGCGATTGGAACGACCGCCTGAAGTGCGCTTTGAGCAAGTGCATTTCGCTTACGAACCCGATCGTCCGATATTGCATGGCATCAGTTTGACCATTCCTGCGGGCAAGACCGTTGCCGTGGTTGGTCCATCAGGCTCAGGCAAATCCACATTGGCACGCTTGTTGTTCCGTTTTTACGATGTGCAACAAGGGGCGATTCGCATAGATGGCCATGAATTGCGGCAACTGACACAGGACAGCGTGCGCCAAGCGATCGGTATCGTGCCGCAAGACACGGTATTGTTCAATGACACGGTCTACTACAACATTGCGTATGGCAACACACGGGCGAGTCGCGAACAAGTAGAGGATGCGGCGAAATCCGCGCGAATCCATGGATTCATTGCATCGACACCGCAGGGCTATGACACCATGGTGGGAGAGCGTGGTCTCAAATTGTCAGGAGGAGAAAAGCAACGGGTGGCCATTGCCCGCACGTTGTTGAAAAACCCGTTTGTGTTGATTTTTGACGAGGCTACTTCAGCACTCGACAGCAGCAATGAACGTGCGATTCAGGCTGAATTGCGTGAAGCTGCACACAACAAAACCACACTGGTGATTGCGCACCGTTTGTCTACCGTGGTGGATGCCCATGAAATCGTGGTGCTCGATGCGGGCCATGTTGTTGAGCGCGGTACACATGCAAATTTGATTTTGGCAGAAGGAAAGTATGCACAGATGTGGGCTTTGCAGCAAAACCAAGAGGGCAACGATTAAGGGAGGTCATTGTCTTCTTGTGGATCATTTTTTTCACGCGGTCCGATTTTCCCTAACCGGGCTTTGATCGATTGCGGTTCACCTGAGATGATGGCAGCATAAATGGTGGCGTTGCTCAGGACTTTTTTGACATAGTCACGGGTTTCATTGAAGGGTATACATTCGGTCCAGATGGCGCCTTCGAGGGATGGCCCGTTGCGCCATTTGCGAGGCCTGCTTGGGCCAGCGTTGTAGGCAGCAGCAGCCATGGGCATGGAGCCGTGGAAGTTGTCTAAAACCATTTTTAAATAGCCGGTTCCTATCGCTATATTGGTATCGTGTTGGTTCAATTGTTCGGGTTGAAAATTCTTCATGCCGATCTTCTTAGCGGTCCATTTCGCGGTACGCGGCATGACTTGCATCAATCCGCTGGCACCTACGCTCGAGCGTGCGTTGATGATGAATCGACTTTCTTGTCGGATCAGTCCATACACATAGGCGGGGTCAAGGTTGATCTCTCGGGTGCGGTTAAGCACCTCGTCTTTGAACGGCATTGGGTAGCGGTGATTCACGTCAAATTGTTGGGCTCGCTCGCTGCTGCTGATACAACGGTCCCAAATTTCGAGTTCGCAAGCCCATTGCGCTACGGCCTGTCTTTCCCGGTCTGTCATGCG